>NZ_JAPMLV010000021.1 GCF_026420145.1 Enterobacter pseudoroggenkampii | reverse complement strand
AAGCCTCACGGTTCATTAGTATCGGTTAGCTCAACGCATCGCTGCGCTTACACACCCGACCTATCAACGTCGTCGTCTTCAACGTTCCTTCAGGAGACTTAAAGTCTCAGGGAGAACTCATCTCGGGGCAAGTTTCGTGCTTAGATGCTTTCAGCACTTATCTTTTCCGCATTTAGCTACCGGGCAGTGCCATTGGCATGA
>NZ_JAPMLV010000020.1 GCF_026420145.1 Enterobacter pseudoroggenkampii | reverse complement strand
TCATGCCAATGGCACTGCCCGGTAGCTAAATGCGGAAAAGATAAGTGCTGAAAGCATCTAAGCACGAAACTTGCCCCGAGATGAGTTCTCCCTGACTCCCTGAGAGTCCTGAAGGAACGTTGAAGACGACGACGTTGATAGGTCGGGTGTGTAAGCGCAGCGATGCGTTGAGCTAACCGATACTAATGAACCGTGAGGCTT
>NZ_JAPMLV010000019.1 GCF_026420145.1 Enterobacter pseudoroggenkampii | reverse complement strand
TTCACGAGCATCAAACTTAAATTGAAGAGTTTGATCATGGCTCAGATTGAACGCTGGCGGCAGGCCTAACACATGCAAGTCGAGCGGTAGCACAGAGAGCTTGCTCTCGGGTGACGAGCGGCGGACGGGTGAGTAATGTCTGGGAAACTGCCTGATGGAGGGGGATAACTACTGGAAACGGTAGCTAATACCGCATAACGTCG
>NZ_JAPMLV010000018.1 GCF_026420145.1 Enterobacter pseudoroggenkampii | reverse complement strand
TAGCCTTGGAGGATGGTCCCCCCATATTCAGACAGGATACCACGTGTCCCGCCCTACTCTTCGAGTTCACAACCTGTGCATTTTCGTGTACGGGAGTATCACCCTGTACCCTGCGACTTTCCAGACGCTTCCACTAACACACAAGCTGATTCAGACTCTGGGCTGCTCCCCGTTCGCTCGCCGCTACTGGGGGAATCTCGGTTGAT
>NZ_JAPMLV010000017.1 GCF_026420145.1 Enterobacter pseudoroggenkampii | reverse complement strand
CTTCTGATTGCGAAAATTTGAGAGACTCGAACACACCTTAAAGATGTGTCGTTTCAATTTTCAGCTTGATCCAGATTTTTAAAGAGCAAAACTTCTTAATGCACTCAAAAGTACATTCAGAAGTTCATCATTCATCAGACAATCTGTGTGAGCACTGCAAAGGCAGGTTCTTTAAGGTAAGGAGGTGATCCAACCGCAGGTTCCCCTACGGTTACCTTGTTACGA
>NZ_JAPMLV010000016.1 GCF_026420145.1 Enterobacter pseudoroggenkampii | reverse complement strand
TGATTGCGAAAATTTGAGAGACTCGAACACACCTTAAAGATGTGTCGTTTCAATTTTCAGCTTGATCCAGATTTTTAAAGAGCAAATATCTCAAACGTCACCCGAAGATGAGTTTTGAGATATGACGGCCGGTGACTTTCACTCACGAACCAGCAAGTGGCGTCCCCTAGGGGATTCGAACCCCTGTTACCGCCGTGAAAGGGCGGTGTCCTGGGCCTCTAGACGAAGGGGACACTGAAGTCTCAATCGCAAGACGCCTTGCTATTTACTTTTCATCAGACAATCTGTGTGAGCACTACAAAGGCAGGTTCTTTAAGGTAAGGAGGTGATCCAACCGCAGGTTCCCCTACGGTTACCTTGTTACGACTTCACCCCAGTCATGAATCACAAAGT
>NZ_JAPMLV010000014.1 GCF_026420145.1 Enterobacter pseudoroggenkampii | reverse complement strand
GAGACAGGTGCTGCATGGCTGTCGTCAGCTCGTGTTGTGAAATGTTGGGTTAAGTCCCGCAACGAGCGCAACCCTTATCCTTTGTTGCCAGCGGTTAGGCCGGGAACTCAAAGGAGACTGCCAGTGATAAACTGGAGGAAGGTGGGGATGACGTCAAGTCATCATGGCCCTTACGAGTAGGGCTACACACGTGCTACAATGGCGCATACAAAGAGAAGCGACCTCGCGAGAGCAAGCGGACCTCATAAAGTGCGTCGTAGTCCGGATTGGAGTCTGCAACTCGACTCCATGAAGTCGGAATCGCTAGTAATCGTAGATCAGAATGCTACGGTGAATACGTTCCCGGGCCTTGTACACACCGCCCGTCACACCATGGGAGTGGGTTGCAAAAGAAGTAGGTAGCTTAACCTTCGGGAGGGCGCTTACCACTTTGTGATTCATGACTGGGGTGAAGTCGTAACAAGGTAACCGTAGGGGAACCTGCGGTTGGATCACCTCCTTACCTTAAAGAACCTGCCTTTGCAGTGCTCACACAGATTGTCTGATGAAAAACAGCAGTAAAAATCTCTGCAGGCTTGTAGCTCAGGTGGTTAGAGCGCACCCCTGATAAGGGTGAGGTCGGTGGTTCAAGTCCACTCAGGCCTACCAAACTCCTTTTAAAGGATGAGCGGTACAGAGATTGCAAAACGATGGGGCTATAGCTCAGCTGGGAGAGCGCCTGCTTTGCACGCAGGAGGTCTGCGGTTCGATCCCGCATAGCTCCACCATCTTTTACTGCGAACACAAGAAAACTTCAGAGTGAACCTGAAAAGGTGCACTGCGAAGTTTTGCTCTTTAAAAATCTGGATCAAGCTGAAAATTGAAACGACACATCTTTAAGGTGTGTTCGAGTCTCTCAAATTTTCGCAATCAGAAGTGAAACATCTTCGGGTTGTGAGGTTAAGCGACTAAGCGTACACGGTGGATGCCCTGGCAGTCAGAGGCGATGAAGGACGTGCTAATCTGCGAAAAGCGCCGGCGAGGTGATATGAACCTTTGACCCGGCGATGTCCGAATGGGGAAACCCAGTGTGATTCGTCACACTATCGTTAACTGAATACATAGGTTAACGAGGCGAACCGGGGGAACTGAAACATCTAAGTACCCCGAGGAAAAGAAATCAACCGAGATTCCCCCAGTAGCGGCGAGCGAACGGGGAGCAGCCCAGAGTCTGAATCAGCTTGTGTGTTAGTGGAAGCGTCTGGAAAGTCGCACGGTACAGGGTGACAGTCCCGTACACGAAAGCACACAGGTTGTGAACTCGAAGAGTAGGGCGGGACACGTGGTATCCTGTCTGAATATGGGGGGACCATCCTCCAAGGCTAAATACTCCTGACTGACCGATAGTGAACCAGTACCGTGAGGGAAAGGCGAAAAGAACCCCGGCGAGGGGAGTGAAAAAGAACCTGAAACCGTGTACGTACAAGCAGTGGGAGCACCTTCGTGGTGTGACTGCGTACCTTTTGTATAATGGGTCAGCGACTTATATTCTGTAGCAAGGTTAACCGTATAGGGGAGCCGAAGGGAAACCGAGTCTT
>NZ_JAPMLV010000013.1 GCF_026420145.1 Enterobacter pseudoroggenkampii | reverse complement strand
AAAACCTTGGTTTGGGAGGAGCTAAATACGTAACCAGTCGAGGAAGTAACGCAAATGGAGCTTGGGTAATATGGTCGGATGGAGCCATTGAGGTTATGGGGTATGGTGTAATCCTTGATAACGGCCTGGCAACCGTTAATTACCCAATTGCGCTACCAGGTATAAGCCGCTATATCAGCATTGCCGAACGTCTCTCTGCTGATCCTGGCACAGCACCCAACTTTGCTCATTCATCAATGATCATTGATGCTTTAACAACAAATATCGGTTTCAAAGCTCGTTGCACAATGGCCGCAACGGGTGCCCCATCAAATAATGGTTTTTCGTGGAGAGTTTACTATGCGCCTATTTAATCCGATCACGATGACGGAGGTCATTCATGGTTTCCACGATACTGTTGGTGCTATAGAGCTCCCTGAAGATAACTGGTTTTTCACAATGCGGGAAATACCTGAGGGAATGCGGCTTGAAGTCAATGAAAAAGGTGAGCCAACTCTTATGGAAATTAGCCATGATATATCTGGCAACGAATAAATGAATACGTTTCCTGGCTGAATGCTGAAAATATCAGGTGCTGCTGATGATTATTGATACATCAAAAGCACCTGATATTGGATGACCTATACCTCGGGTTTTGGTGGAAGGTAAAGATTCGGAGCAGTGCCGGTATCAATCTTAGTTAGTTTATAACGGTACCGCTGCCATTCAGTCAGACGTGGAATATCTGCATCGTCAATGTAGCCTCCAACCTGAGCATCTGCCAATGGTGCGATAATTGCAGACGCTTCAGCCAGTAATGCGGTTTTCTGCTGTTCAGCCTTTTCCACATCCGCAGAGTGTTTCGCTTTTACGTCGGTTATCCACTCGCTGCCACTCCACTTATCATATGGCGTACCAGGGGCTTCTGTAGTCGTATCTTTCGGATAATCACCCGGCAGGGAAATCGTGACTCGTTGACCTGTCTTCGTGCTGTATACAGTTTCACTACGATGATCGGCGAGGTACTCCCATGCGCTTAAGTCAGAGGTGCGACAAATGGTAAAACCTTCTTTAGATTCTCCAGGCGCATCAATACATGATAAGGCTGGAATACCTACACCTTCCGCTAAATATTCAACGGATGAAGAAAGGTATTCGCGCGTCTCACCATCGTAGTTAAATACAGTTACATCACCGGCCATTGTAGCAATAATCTGATTGTTTAATTTTGCTTTCACCATTACGCTGCTCTCACGATGTAATTAAATGCGATGTTGCGCGGACGTGTTTCTGCCGCAGAACGCGCGACGAGGGATGAATCAAAGACAAGATCGACCCCCTGATATTCGGCATTCTGACCGTTAGTATTTGGGTAAATTGAACTTCCTCGCTTAAAAACCCCGCTGACATTAGATGTGCTGCTATTCACGAAGCCAGTTGCGGCACCGTTACTTGCTGAACCAGTCATTTTTTGAAGAGCATCGAGCTGCAAAGAAAGCAGTGTTCGACCAGCATCAATACCGCGCACATCATCCCAGCCACGGATAAACTCCCCGCGTAAATCAGGCAGTCTGAGTGCCGGGTAGGCCTGAGCCAGTTTTGGATATTGGGAAGCTGTGAATGCAGCTCCATTGCACTTGAGCCATCCCGTCGGTGGTGTCGCTGACGGCCACGGAACGGGAACGCCGGCCGGCAATGCAGAACCCTCTCCCAAACCAAGGTTTT
>NZ_JAPMLV010000012.1 GCF_026420145.1 Enterobacter pseudoroggenkampii | reverse complement strand
TCAGGGAGAACTCATCTCGGGGCAAGTTTCGTGCTTAGATGCTTTCAGCACTTATCTTTTCCGCATTTAGCTACCGGGCAGTGCCATTGGCATGACAACCCGAACACCAGTGATGCGTCCACTCCGGTCCTCTCGTACTAGGAGCAGCCCCCCTCAATTCTCCAGCGCCCACGGCAGATAGGGACCGAACTGTCTCACGACGTTCTAAACCCAGCTCGCGTACCACTTTAAATGGCGAACAGCCATACCCTTGGGACCTACTTCAGCCCCAGGATGTGATGAGCCGACATCGAGGTGCCAAACACCGCCGTCGATATGAACTCTTGGGCGGTATCAGCCTGTTATCCCCGGAGTACCTTTTATCCGTTGAGCGATGGCCCTTCCATTCAGAACCACCGGATCACTATGACCTGCTTTCGCACCTGCTCGAGCCGTCACTCTCGCAGTCAAGCTAGCTTATGCCATTGCACTAACCTCCTGATGTCCGACCAGGATTAGCTAACCTTCGTGCTCCTCCGTTACTCTTTGGGAGGAGACCGCCCCAGTCAAACTACCCACCAGACACTGTCCGCAACCCGGATCACGGGTCTACGTTAGAACACCAGCCATTAAAGGGTGGTATTTCAAGGACGGCTCCACGCAGACTGGCGTCCACGCTTCAAAGCCTCCCACCTATCCTACACATCAAGGACCAGTGTTCAGTGTCAAGCTATAGTAAAGGTTCACGGGGTCTTTCCGTCTTGCCGCGGGTACACTGCATCTTCACAGCGAGTTCAATTTCACTGAGTCTCGGGTGGAGACAGCCTGGCCATCATTACGCCATTCGTGCAGGTCGGAACTTACCCGACAAGGAATTTCGCTACCTTAGGACCGTTATAGTTACGGCCGCCGTTTACCGGGGCTTCGATCAAGAGCTTCGCGTTGCCGCTAACCCCATCAATTAACCTTCCGGCACCGGGCAGGCGTCACACCGTATACGTCCACTTTCGTGTTTGCACAGTGCTGTGTTTTTAATAAACAGTTGCAGCCAGCTGGTATCTTCGACTGATTTCAGCTCCACCCGCAGGGGCTTCACCTACATATCAGCGTGCCTTCTCCCGAAGTTACGGCACCATTTTGCCTAGTTCCTTCACCCGAGTTCTCTCAAGCGCCTTGGTATTCTCTACCTGACCACCTGTGTCGGTTTGGGGTACGATTTGATGTTACCTGATGCTTAGAGGCTTTTCCTGGAAGCAGGGCATTTGTTACTTCAGCACCGTAGTGCCTCGTCATCACACCTCAGCGTTAAAAGGTACCGGATTTACCTGGAACCTCCGCCTACATGCTTAAACCGGGACAACCGTCGCCCGGCTAACATAGCCTTCTCCGTCCCCCCTTCGCAGTAACACCAAGTACAGGAATATTAACCTGTTTCCCATCGACTACGCCTTTCGGCCTCGCCTTAGGGGTCGACTCACCCTGCCCCGATTAACGTTGGACAGGAACCCTTGGTCTTCCGGCGAGCGGGCTTTTCACCCGCTTTATCGTTACTTATGTCAGCATTCGCACTTCTGATACCTCCAGCATGCCTCACAGCACACCTTCAACGGCTTACAGAACGCTCCCCTACCCAACAACACATAGTGTCGCTGCCGCAGCTTCGGTGCATGGTTTAGCCCCGTTACATCTTCCGCGCAGGCCGACTCGACCAGTGAGCTATTACGCTTTCTTTAAATGATGGCTGCTTCTAAGCCAACATCCTGGCTGTCTGTGCCTTCCCACATCGTTTCCCACTTAACCATGACTTTGGGACCTTAGCTGGCGGTCTGGGTTGTTTCCCTCTTCACGACGGACGTTAGCACCCGCCGTGTGTCTCCCGTGATAACATTCTTCGGTATTCGTAGTTTGCATCGGGTTGGTAAGCCGGGATGGCCCCCTAGCCGAAACAGTGCTCTACCCCCGAAGATGAGTTCACGAGGCGCTACCTAAATAGCTTTCGGGGAGAACCAGCTATCTCCCGGTTTGATTGGCCTTTCACCCCCAGCCACAAGTCATCCGCTAATTTTTCAACATTAGTCGGTTCGGTCCTCCAGTTAGTGTTACCCAACCTTCAACCTGCCCATGGCTAGATCACCGGGTTTCGGGTCTATACCCTGCAACTTAACGCCCAGTTAAGACTCGGTTTCCCTTCGGCTCCCCTATACGGTTAACCTTGCTACAGAATATAAGTCGCTGACCCATTATACAAAAGGTACGCAGTCACACCAC
>NZ_JAPMLV010000011.1 GCF_026420145.1 Enterobacter pseudoroggenkampii | reverse complement strand
AGTCTTCGGTGGAGCGGTAGTTCAGTCGGTTAGAATACCTGCCTGTCACGCAGGGGGTCGCGGGTTCGAGTCCCGTCCGTTCCGCCACTTATTAAGACATTAAGCCTGCCCTATCGGCAGGCTTAATGGCAAAAACTTTAGGGGCGTAGCTCAGTTGGTAGAGCACCGGTCTCCAAAACCGGGTGTCGCGAGTTCGAGTCTCTCCGCCCCTGCCATATAGAATCCTTTGCTTCGGCAAAGGATTTTTTTTTGCCTGAAACGCTGCAGAAAACGCTCTTCTTAATTTTTCAGCCAGCATTCCTGCTGGCTGATGTATCAATCCATTACATTGATTTTTAACAGATCTTTTATCTGTGATTGCTTATCACTGTTTTGCAGCCAAATCGCATACAGCGGCCTGGTAAGCGTGGTGGAATCCAGCACCGTATGCAGCCCCGCTTTAGTATCTGCCCAGCGAACAGGTAACCAGGTACAACCTTTCAACAGGGACAGCTGCTGACAGGCGATCTCTGCAGAGCTGGTCGTTAACTGCGGAACATCATCAGGTGCAATCAATCCCGTCTCATGTTGCTGAAAATCAGGCCCCCATTCCAGCCGCAAATAGGTCAGGTCTGCCTTCATCATTGAAGGTTCAGAGGCATAAAGCGCCAGTCCAAACTGACCCACAATCTGGCTGCTAAATTCGTCCATCTTGGGGGCTTCGGTTGTGATCAGAAGATCAAGCTGGCGCTCATGAAGTTGCTTAACCAGCGACTGCCGTTGCGCAATCCTGGCTTCGAATTGCAGGTGACTGTGTGAATGATAAAGCCGGGTAAGCCACTGACTTAGCATACATTCCCACAGGGAAGCGCTGGCCCCTATCGAGAACTCATTATGCCTCGACGTATGTGCCACCTCTTTGCGTGCCGCCTGCCAGGTATTCATAAGCGTTTCAGCGTACGGCAGCAGTTTCTCGCCGGCAGGCGTTAAGCGAATATTGTTACGATGGCGGGTAAAAAGATTCACACCCAGTTGATTTTCCAGCTGTCGAATACGAAAACTGACGGCTGACTGCGTCAGGTAAAGGGCTTCAGCTGCTCGCCCAAAGTGGCGTGTTCTGCTCACTTCAAGGAAAGTTTTAAGCAATTCCGTATCCACATCTTTCTCCGCAAAATTATTTGTCGTTATGATTTAAATGTTTTGTTTTACACTCTGTCAAGCGTAACTAATACTCCGCGCCATAAATAGCTCGGCCAAAGAATTAGGAGCGTGTAGGATGGCGGAAAGCTTTACGACGACTAATCGTTTTTTCGACAATAAACATTATCCGCGCGGGTTCTCTCGTCACGGCGATTTCACCATCAAAGAAGCTCAACTGCTTGAGCGCCATGGTTATGCCTTTAACGAGCTGGATCTGGGTAAGCGTGAACCTGCAACCGAAGACGAAAAACAGTTTGTTTCTGTTTGCCGTGGTGAGCGTGAGCCGCAGTCTGAAGCGGAACGTGTGTGGATCAAGTACATGGCGCGCATTAAGCGTCCAAAGCGCTTCCATACGCTGTCTGGCGGTAAGCCGCAGATGGAAGGTGCAGAAGACTACACCGAGTCTGATGACTAAGATGATAAGAAGGGGCTACGGCCCCTTTTTTATGCCAGCAACTTCTGCAGATGCAGCAGCAAACGATCGATAGCGCGATAGCTCAGCGCCTCCTGCAAATGTTTCCTCTCAATGTCAGTGCACCCCTCCACGTCAGCAATGGTTCTGGCCACTTTCAACAAACGCTGCCACGCACGTATGGATAGCCCGAACCGCGTCAACGTCTCCTCCAGCCATCCCGCATCCTCAATGTTAAGAGAACAAAACTGCCGGATCCCGGCATTATCCAGCCGCGCATTTAGCCTGTTCTGACGGGCGTACTGCCGCTTCTGGGCTGCAATCACCCGCTCGCGTACCTCTGCTGAGCTTTCACCCGTGATGCCCGTTTGCCTGAGCAGGCCCGGTGGAGGAAGCGGGATTTCGAGAGATAAATCGAAACGGTCGAGGAACGGGCCGGATAACTTACCGAGATAGCGCAATGTCTGCTCTGGCGTACAGCGGTTATGGTTGCCCTGGTAGTGGCCCGTCGGGCTGGGGTTCATCGCGGCGACCAGCTGAAACTGCGCGGGATAGCTTATTTTGGCCCGCGTGCGTGAGATATGTATCTCGCCGGATTCAATGGGCTCCCGCAGTGCATCCAGCACGCGGCGCTCAAACTCCGGCAATTCATCAAGAAACAGAATGCCATTGTGTGCCAGCGAGATCTCACCCGGCCCGGGGATAGACCCACCGCCGACCATTGCCGTCAGTGAAGCGCTATGATGCGGGGATCGAAAAGGGCGACGGCGCCACTGCTTTTGCAACGATGCAGAACTGATGAGGCTGTATATGGCGGCACTTTCCAGCGCTTCATGATTATTGAGCGGTGGAAGCAACCCACTCAATCTGCTCGCCAACATGGTTTTACCCGTACCCGGCGGACCAATTAACAGAAGATTGTGTCCCCCTGCAGCCGTAATCTCCAGCGCCCGTTTCCCTTGTTCCTGCCCCATAATCTCGCTGAGATCCTCTGGAGCATCCGCTATAACATCATCACACTCCTCCGGCTCGGACAGTTCATGTCGCCCTTCCAGCCATGCACAAACTTCCTGTAAATGCCCCGCGATGAGGCATCCTTTTTCCGCGATAAGACTCACTTCTGATGCGTTTTCATTGGCCACAATGATTTGCCGCCCTGCACGTATGGCTTCCAGCGCTCCCGATATCGCCCCGGGAACGCCTCTTAACGCGCCTGTAAGCGCGAGTTCGCCAACGAACTCATACGAGCCTAGCCGTGTCGTATTAAGCTGCTCAGAAGCCGCGAGAAGGGCAATTGCGATAGGTAAATCGTATCGTCCCCCCTCTTTAGGCAGATCGGCAGGAGCAAGGTTGATGGTGATCTTCTTCGCGGGGAAGGCATAACCGCTATTTATTATTGCGCTGCGGACTCGATCCCTGGCCTCTTTAACCGTCGTTTCAGGTAACCCGACAAGCGTGAGTCCGGGCAGCCCATTACTTAAATGCACCTCTACGGAAACAAGCGGTGCCTTTACCCCGAGAGCCGCACGCGTATAAACAACTGACAGTGACATTTGCACTACCTCCTGGTGTGACTATGTCAGTGCTCGTTATATTTTTTTAGCGCCATTTCGTGAATTTACGCCGCTTGTTCAGGGATTTTAATGGTGTATTGCAACAATCTCATAATCGTGGAAACCTCCTCGCAGAACGTAAAAAATCCTGTTCTGACGGTTAGCGCCACAGTAAAAAAATGAAAAATATTCATTTTCTAATTTCCGTATATAAAACAACGCTTTTAAGAAATATGATTCGCGGACTAACCAAATCCGTCATAAATAAATCTTGTGTTTGATTTAAAAACTGTGATAACTCTTTAGGTATTCCTTCGAACAAGATGCAAAAAGAACTGAAAATGACAGCCCTTCTACGAGTGATTAGCCTGGTCGTGATTAGCGTGGTGGTGATTATTATCCCACCGTGCGGGGCTGCACTTGGACGAGGAAAGGCTTAGAAATCAAGCCTTAACGAACTAAGACCCCCGCACCGAAAGGTCCGGGGGTTTTTTTATGACTAAAAAACGCAAATGAGGAGCAGAGCATGACGACTAGCACAAAATTCTGTTTCTCCCGATTTATGACGGGGAACTAACTATGAATGGGGCACAGTGGGTAGTACATGCGTTGCGCGCGCAGGGAGTCGAGACAGTATTCGGTTATCCGGGTGGCGCAATTATGCCGATTTACGATGCACTGTATGACGGCGGCGTGGAACATCTCTTGTGCCGACACGAGCAGGGCGCAGCGATGGCAGCCATCGGCTATGCCCGCGCGACAGGTAAAACGGGCGTGTGTATGGCGACGTCAGGCCCGGGCGCAACTAACCTCATCACCGGCCTGGCTGACGCGCTGTTGGATTCCGTTCCCGTTGTCGCCATCACCGGGCAGGTGGCGTCTCCGTTCATCGGTACCGACGCTTTCCAGGAAGTCGACGTCCTCGGTTTATCGCTGGCCTGCACCAAACACAGCTTCCTCGTCCAGTCTCTGGAAGAGCTGCCGCGCGTAATGGCAGAAGCGTTCGAAGTGGCAAACTCAGGCCGTCCTGGTCCGGTTCTGGTCGATATCCCGAAAGATATCCAGGTGGCATTCGGCGATTTGGAACCGCACTTCTCAACCGTTGAAAGCGACAATGCGTTTCCGGATGCGGAAGTTGAAGAGGCCCGTCAGATGCTGGCGCAGGCGAAACAGCCGATGCTGTACGTCGGCGGTGGCGTCGGCATGGCGCAGGCCGTCCCAGCCCTGCGCGAATTTATCGCAACAACGCAGATGCCAGCGACCTGCACGCTGAAAGGTCTCGGTGCTGTCGACGCGGATTACCCCTACTATCTGGGCATGCTGGGGATGCACGGCACCAAAGCGGCAAACCTGGCGGTGCAGGCGTGCGATCTGCTCATCGCCGTAGGGGCCCGTTTTGACGACCGCGTCACCGGCAAGCTGAATACCTTTGCGCCGAACGCCAAAGTGATCCATATGGATATCGACCCGGCGGAGATGAACAAGCTGCGTCAGGCGCACGTTGCCCTCCAGGGCGATCTCAACGCGCTGTTACCGGCATTGCAGCAGCCGCTGGATATCAATGCATGGCGTCAGCACACCGCAGACATGCGCGCCGAGCACGCCTGGCGTTACGACCACCCCGGCGAGGCCATCTACGCGCCGCTGCTGTTGAAGCAGTTGTCCGACCGTAAACCGGCTGACAGCGTCGTCACCACCGACGTAGGCCAGCACCAGATGTGGTCCGCGCAGCACATGACCTACACCCGCCCGGAAAACTTCATCACCTCCAGCGGGTTAGGGACGATGGGCTTCGGTCTGCCAGCCGCCGTTGGCGCACAGGTTGCCCGCCCGAACGATACCGTTATCTGTATCTCCGGTGACGGCTCCTTCATGATGAACGTTCAGGAGCTCGGCACCGTTAAGCGCAAGCAGTTGCCGCTGAAAATCGTCTTGCTCGACAACCAGCGTTTAGGGATGGTTCGTCAGTGGCAACAGCTGTTCTTCCAGGAGCGCTACAGCGAAACGACGCTCACCGATAACCCCGATTTCCTCACGCTGGCCAGCGCCTTTGGCATCCCTGGTCAGCACATCACCCGTAAAGATCAGGTTGAAGCGGCGCTCGACACCATGCTGAACAGCGAGGGGCCTTACCTGCTTCATGTCTCAATCGATGAACTCGAGAACGTCTGGCCGCTGGTACCGCCTGGTGCCAGTAACTCACAAATGATGGAGAAATTATCATGATGCAGCATCAGGTCGCCGTACAGGCTCGCTTCAACCCGGAAACCTTAGAGCGCGTTTTGCGTGTGGTGCGTCATCGTGGTTTTCAGATTTGCTCTATGAATATGGAGACGGCCACTGACGCCCAAAACATCAGTATCGAATTAACCGTTGCCAGCCCGCGGTCGGTCGACTTACTGTTTAGTCAGTTATCAAAGCTGGTAGACGTTGCCCATGTTGCCATCTGCCAGAGCACAACCACATCACAACAAATCCGCGCTTAAGCGTGACAGGACGAAAAAATGACGACAAAAAAAGCTGATTACATTTGGTTCAACGGTGAGATGGTTCGCTGGGAGGACGCGAAGGTCCATGTGATGTCCCACGCGCTGCACTACGGTACCTCCGTATTTGAAGGCATCCGCTGCTACGATTCCCACAAAGGGCCAGTGGTGTTCCGCCATCGCGAACACATGCAGCGTCTGCATGACTCAGCCAAAATTTATCGTTTCCCGGTTTCCCAGAGCGTCGACGAGCTGATGGAAGCCTGTCGCGACGTGATTCGCAAGAACAACCTGACCAGCGCCTATATTCGCCCGCTGGTGTTTGTGGGCGACGTCGGTATGGGCGTGAACCCGCCCGCTGGCTATACCACGGATGTGATCATTGCCGCGTTCCCATGGGGTGCCTACCTGGGTGCTGAAGCCCTGGAGCAGGGGATCGACGCAATGGTCTCTTCCTGGAACCGCGTTGCGCCAAACACCATCCCGACCGCCGCGAAAGCGGGCGGTAACTACCTCTCTTCACTGCTGGTAGGTAGCGAAGCGCGCCGTCACGGCTATCAGGAAGGTATCGCCCTGGACGTAAACGGCTACATCTCAGAAGGTGCGGGTGAAAACCTGTTTGAAGTGAAAGACGGCATCCTGTTTACGCCGCCATTCACCTCGTCCGCGCTGCCGGGCATCACCCGTGACGCCATCATCAAGCTGGCGAAAGATCTGGGTATCGAAGTGCGCGAGCAGGTGCTGTCTCGCGAATCCCTGTATCTGGCCGATGAAGTCTTTATGTCCGGTACCGCGGCTGAAATCACGCCGGTGCGCAGCGTAGACGGTATCCAGGTGGGCGAAGGCCGCTGTGGCCCGGTCACCAAACGCATTCAGCAAGCGTTCTTTGGCCTCTTCACCGGCGAAACAGAAGATAAATACGGCTGGTTGGATCAGGTTAATCACTAAGTATAAATTTGGGACGGCACGCACCGTCCCATTACATAGTCAGACGGGAGTAAATAAAGCATGCCTAAGTATCGTTCAGCCACCACCACCCATGGCCGTAACATGGCGGGTGCCCGCGCACTGTGGCGCGCCACCGGAATGACCGACGCCGATTTCGGTAAGCCGATTATCGCCGTGGTGAACTCCTTCACCCAGTTCGTTCCGGGCCACGTTCACCTGCGCGATCTGGGTAAGCTGGTTGCCGAGCAAATCGAGGCCTCCGGCGGCGTGGCGAAAGAGTTCAACACCATTGCGGTGGATGACGGTATCGCGATGGGGCACGGGGGCATGCTCTATTCACTGCCGTCGCGCGAGCTGATCGCCGACTCGGTGGAGTACATGGTTAACGCCCACTGCGCCGATGCAATGGTCTGTATCTCCAACTGCGACAAAATCACCCCGGGGATGCTGATGGCCTCCCTGCGCCTGAATATTCCGGTGATCTTCGTCTCCGGTGGCCCAATGGAAGCGGGGAAAACCAAGCTCTCCGACAAAATCATCAAGCTCGACCTGGTCGATGCGATGATCCAGGGCGCGGACCCGAAAGTCTCTGACGAGCAGAGCGACCAGGTGGAACGCTCCGCGTGTCCGACCTGCGGCTCCTGTTCCGGGATGTTCACGGCGAACTCCATGAACTGCCTGACCGAAGCGCTGGGCCTTTCTCAGCCGGGCAACGGCTCGCTGCTGGCGACCCACGCCGACCGTAAGCAGCTGTTCCTCAATGCCGGTAAACGTATCGTTGAGCTGACCAAACGCTACTACGAGCAGGACGACGCCAGCGCGCTGCCGCGCAGCATCGCCAGCAAAGCGGCGTTCGAGAACGCCATGACGCTGGATATCGCCATGGGCGGTTCCACCAACACCGTTCTGCACCTGCTGGCCGCCGCGCAGGAAGCCGAAATCGACTTCACCATGAGCGACATCGACAAGCTGTCCCGTAAAGTGCCGCAGCTGTGTAAGGTCGCGCCGAGTACGCAGAAGTACCACATGGAAGACGTGCACCGTGCCGGTGGCGTCATCGGTATCCTCGGCGAGCTGGATCGCGCCGGGCTGCTGAACCGAGACGTGAAAAACGTCCTCGGCCTGACGTTGCCGGAATCGTTGGACCAGTACGACGTGATGCTGACCAAAGACGACGCGGTGAAAAAAATGTTCCGCGCGGGTCCTGCCGGTATTCGCACCACCCAGGCATTCTCGCAGGACTGTCGCTGGGACACCCTGGACGATGACCGCGCCGAAGGCTGCATCCGCTCGCTGGAACACGCCTACAGCAAAGACGGCGGCCTGGCCGTGCTGTACGGTAACTTTGCGGAAAACGGCTGCATCGTGAAGACCGCTGGCGTGGACGACAGCATCCTGAAATTCACCGGCCCGGCGAAAGTGTACGAAAGCCAGGATGAAGCGGTAGACGCCATCCTCGGCGGCAAAGTGGTGGAAGGCGACGTGGTTGTCATCCGTTATGAAGGGCCGAAAGGCGGCCCGGGCATGCAGGAGATGCTCTACCCAACCACCTTTCTGAAATCGATGGGCCTCGGTAAAGCCTGCGCGCTGATCACCGACGGACGTTTCTCCGGCGGCACCTCCGGCCTCTCTATCGGTCACGTTTCGCCGGAAGCGGCAAGCGGCGGCAACATCGCCATCATCGAAGACGGCGACCTGATCGAAATCGACATTCCGAATCGCGGCATTCAGCTCAAGCTGAGCGACCAGGAAATTGCGGCCCGTCGTGAAGCGCAGGAAGCCCGCGGCGACAAAGCCTGGACGCCGAAAGACCGCCAGCGCGAAGTCTCCTTCGCCCTGCGCGCCTACGCGAGCCTTGCCACCAGTGCAGATAAAGGCGCGGTGCGCGATAAATCGAAACTTGGGGGCTAATGATGGCCGAGTCACAACCCTTATCCGCCGCCCCCGAGGGGGCGGAATACCTGAGAGCGGTGCTGCGCGCGCCGGTCTATGAAGCCGTGCAGGTTACGCCCCTGCAGAAAATGGAAAAACTCTCTTCGCGCCTCGACAACGTGATCCTGGTCAAGCGCGAAGACCGTCAGCCGGTGCACAGCTTCAAGCTGCGCGGCGCCTACGCGATGATGGCCGGGCTGACCGACGAGCAGAAAGCGCGCGGCGTGATTACCGCCTCGGCGGGCAACCACGCCCAGGGCGTTGCGTTCTCGTCTGCCCGTCTGGGGCTGAAAGCGCTGATCGTGATGCCGGTCGCAACCGCGGACATCAAAGTCGATGCGGTGCGAGGTTTCGGCGGCGAAGTGCTGCTCCACGGGGCTAACTTCGACGAAGCAAAAGCCAAAGCGATCGAGCTGGCGCAGCAGCAGGGTTTCACCTGGGTGCCGCCGTTCGACCACCCAATGGTGATTGCCGGGCAGGGGACGCTGGCGCTTGAACTGCTGCAGCAGGATGCCCATCTCGATCGCGTGTTTGTGCCGGTCGGCGGCGGTGGCCTGGCTGCGGGCGTGGCGGTGCTGATCAAACAGCTGATGCCGCAGATTAAAGTCATCGCCGTTGAAGCGGAAGACTCTGCCTGCCTGAAAGCGGCGCTGGATGCGGGTCACCCGGTAGATCTGCCGCGCGTCGGGCTGTTTGCCGAGGGCGTGGCGGTGAAGCGCATTGGGGATGAAACCTTCCGCCTGTGCCAGGAATATCTCGACGATATCGTCACGGTGGATAGCGATGCCATCTGCGCGGCGATGAAAGATCTGTTCGAGGATGTGCGCGCGGTGGCGGAACCTTCCGGCGCGCTGGCGCTGGCAGGGATGAAAAAATACATCGCGCAGCACAATATTCGCGGCGAACGTCTGGCGCACGTGCTGTCTGGTGCCAACGTGAACTTCCACGGTCTGCGCTACGTTTCCGAGCGCTGCGAACTGGGCGAACAGCGTGAAGCACTGCTGGCGGTGACCATCCCGGAAGAGAAGGGCAGCTTCCTGAAGTTCTGTCAGCTGCTGGGCGGTCGTTCTGTGACGGAATTTAACTACCGTTTTGCCGATGCCAAAGACGCCTGTATTTTTGTCGGCGTGCGCCTGAGCCGTGGCGTGGAGGAGCGCAAAGAGATCCTCAACCTGCTGCATGAGGGCGGCTACAGCGTGGTCGATCTCTCTGACGACGAGATGGCGAAGCTGCACGTGCGCTACATGGTTGGCGGGCGTCCATCGAAGCCGCTCAGGGAACGTCTGTTCAGCTTCGAGTTCCCGGAATCGCCGGGCGCGCTGCTCAAGTTCCTGCACACGCTGGGCACGCACTGGAACATCTCTCTGTTCCACTACCGCAGCCACGGCACCGACTACGGGCGCGTGCTGGCGGCGTTTGAACTGGGCGAGCACGAGCCGGATTTCGAAACGCGGCTGAACGAGCTGGGCTATGAGTGTCACGACGAAACCCATAACCCGGCGTTCCGGTTCTTCCTGGCAGGCTAGTGGTAGAGCTGCGCGTAGGCCGGGTAAGCGTAGCGCCACCCGGCTTCAGTGGTTCGGCAATATCGTCCAGAACGCATCAATTAGCGGCTCATGCAGCCGCTTTTTTTGTGCGCACACGCCAAGCTCAAACGGCGTTTTCTCATCGCTGCGCTCCAGAATCATCACGCGATTGCGCACCGGTTCCGGGCTATTTTCCAGCACCACTTCCGGCAGCAGCGCCACGCCGCAGCCCAGCGCCACCATCGACACCATCGCCTCATGACCGCTGACGGTAGCGTAAATCGACGGGTTGCTGATTTTCTGGCGGCGGAACCACAGCTCAATGCGGCGGCGCACAGGCCCCTGATCGGCCATGATAAACGGCACCGTGGACCAGTCCGGTTTTTCCACCGACACCTGATTACGCACCGGGCAGGGCAGCGCGGGGGCAATCAGCACCACCGCCAGATTCTCCAGCATTGAGAACGCTACCGCGCCCGGCAGGGTTTCCGGCTTCCCGGCAATGGCGAGATCCGCTTCGCCCGTCACCACTTTCTCCATTGCGTCGGAGGCGTCGCCGGTGGTGAGTTTAATTTCAACCGACGGATGCGCCGCACGGAAGCGGTCGAGAATGGGCGGCAGATGGCTATAGGCGGCGGTCACGGAGCAGAAAATATGCAGCTCACCGGAAAGTGACGGCCCCTGCTGGTCAATCGAGTGACGCAGCTGCTGGTACTGCAACAGCGTCTGCTGGGCAAAAATGCGCAACTCTTCGCCCGCTTCCGTGAGGGTGACGGTGCGGTTGTCGCGCACGAACAGCGGCTGGCCGAGGTCTTCCTCAAGGCGCTGGATCTGGCGCGAAAGCGTGGAGGGGCTAACGTGCATCGCCCGGGCGCTGCGGCCAAAGTGACGGCTTTCCGCCAGGTGCAGGAACATTTTCAGATCGCGTAAATCCACTGATTCCACTCCCTCTTTTTATATTGCAAAAATTGCAACGTGACGTTGTGAATATATCAATTTCCGCAATAAATTTCCTGTTGTAATGTGGGTACATTCTCGCTGAAACGCGAACCGAACAATAAGACACACAACATCACGAGGTATCATCCATGGCTAACTACTTTAATACACTGAACTTGCGCCAGCAGCTGGCGCAGCTGGGCAAATGCCGCTTCATGGCGCGCGACGAATTTGCCGATGGCGCGAGCTACCTTCAGGGTAAAAAAGTGGTCATCGTCGGCTGTGGCGCACAGGGTCTGAACCAGGGCCTGAACATGCGTGACTCCGGTCTGGATATCTCCTACGCCCTGCGTAAAGAAGCGATTGCCGAGAAGCGTGCTTCCTGGCGTAAAGCGACCGAAAACGGCTTCAAAGTGGGTACCTACGAAGAGCTGATCCCGCAGGCGGATCTGGTGGTTAACCTGACCCCGGACAAACAGCACTCAGACGTTGTGCGTTCCGTACAGCCGCTGATGAAAGACGGTGCCGCGCTGGGTTACTCCCACGGCTTCAACATCGTTGAAGTGGGCGAGCAGATCCGTAAAGACATCACCGTAGTGATGGTGGCACCGAAGTGTCCGGGTACGGAAGTACGCGAAGAGTACAAGCGTGGCTTCGGCGTGCCGACGCTTATCGCAGTTCACCCGGAAAACGATCCGAAAGGCGAAGGCATGGCGATTGCCAAAGCATGGGCAGCGGCGACCGGCGGCCACCGTGCGGGCGTTCTGGAATCGTCCTTCGTTGCCGAAGTGAAATCTGACCTGATGGGCGAGCAGACCATTCTGTGCGGCATGCTGCAGGCCGGTTCTCTGCTGTGCTTCGACAAGCTGGTGGAAGAGGGTACCGACCCGGCCTACGCGGAAAAACTGATTCAGTTCGGCTGGGAAACCATCACCGAAGCGCTGAAGCAGGGCGGTATTACGCTGATGATGGACCGTCTGTCCAACCCGGCAAAACTGCGTGCTTACGCGCTGTCTGAACAGCTGAAAACCATCATGGCGCCGTTATTCCAGAAACACATGGACGACATCATCTCCGGCGAGTTCTCTTCCGGTATGATGGCGGACTGGGCGAACGACGATAAGAAACTGCTGACCTGGCGTGAAGAGACCGGTAAGACCGCGTTCGAAACCGCGCCGCAGTTTGAAGGTAAAATCGGCGAGCAGGAGTACTTCGATAAAGGCGTCCTGATGATCGCGATGGTGAAAGCAGGCGTTGAGCTGGCGTTCGAAACCATGGTCGATTCCGGCATCATCGAAGAGTCTGCGTACTACGAATCACTGCACGAACTGCCGCTGATTGCGAACACCATCGCCCGTAAGCGTCTGTACGAAATGAACGTGGTGATCTCTGATACCGCAGAATACGGTAACTACCTGTTCTCTTACGCCTGCGTACCGCTGCTGAAAGAGTTTATGACCACTCTGCAGACGGGCGATCTGGGCAAAGCGATTGCGGAAGGTGCTGTGGATAACGCGCAACTGCGCGATGTGAACGAAGCGATTCGCAGCCATCAGATCGAGAAAGTGGGTCACAAACTGCGTGGCTACATGACCGATATGAAGCGTATCGCGGTAGCGGGCTAACAATCTTGTCGGGTGGCGCTTCGCTTACCCGACCTACAAAACCGTAAGATGTAGGCCGGGTAAGGCGCAGCCGCCACCCGGCTTTTTTATTTGCGATACAGCACTTTAATCACGTGGTAGCCGAACTGCGTGTGCAGCGGGCCCGTTGGCTCCAGCACCGGGCAGGAGAAGACCACTTTATCGAACGCCGGTACCATCTGACCCTGGCGGAATTCACCCAGATCGCCGCCGCGTTTGCCTGACGGACAGATAGAGTGCTTCTTCGCCAGTTTGCCGAAGTCGGCGCCGTTTTTGATCTGCTCCAGAAGATCCAGAGCCAGTTTCTCTTCTTTAACAAGAATATGCAGTGCTGCTGCTGTTTTTGCCATGATCGTGCCTTGAATAGGTTGAGATAAATCGGGGCGCAATATACCACGCGTCAGCGGCGATAAAGCACCTTAATGATATGGTAGCCAAATTTGGTTTTAACCGGGCCGTAGGGCTTCAGAAGCGGGCAGCTAAAGACCGCCTGATCGAACGGGCCGACCATCGCACCTTGTTGAAACTCCCCAAGATCACCGCCATTGCGCCCGGACGGGCATTTAGAGTAACGCTTCGCCAGATGATCAAAGCTGATGCCGCGCTCTAGCCTGGCCAGGATCTCCTGGGCCAGTTTCTCTTCTTTTACCAGAATATGCAGGGCTGCTGCGGTCTTTTTCATGGTTCTGCTCTATGGGTTAAACGCGATTTCTCCACTTTATCATTAGCCGGTAAATCTGCGCCCGGCTTTCTGCTACAATCCACACCCCGTTCGAAGATTGAGCAATACTCCCATGCGTTTAAACCCTGGACAACAACAAGCGGTCGAATTCGTTACTGGACCATGCCTGGTGCTGGCAGGGGCCGGTTCGGGTAAAACCCGCGTGATCACCAACAAAATCGCCCATCTGATCCACAACTGCGGGTATCAGGCGCGACACATTGCGGCGGTCACCTTTACCAATAAAGCGGCGCGCGAGATGAAAGAGCGTGTCGGTCAGACGCTGGGCCGTAAAGAGGCGCGCGGCCTGATGATCTCCACCTTCCACACGCTGGGGCTGGATATCATCAAACGCGAGTATGCGGCGCTGGGAATGAAGTCCAACTTCTCGCTCTTCGATGACACCGATCAGGTGGCGCTGCTCAAAGAGCTCACCGAGGGGCTGATCGAAGATGATAAAGTGCTGTTGCAGCAGCTGATCTCGACGATCTCGAACTGGAAAAACGATCTGATGACGCCGGCCCAGGCCGCGGCGATCGCCAAAGGCGAACGGGATCGCATCTTCGCCCACTGCTACGGTCTGTACGATGCACATATGAAAGCGTGCAACGTGCTGGACTTCGACGACCTGATCCTGCTGCCGACGCTGCTGCTGCAGCGCAATGAAGAGGTGCGCGAGCGCTGGCAGAACAAAATCCGTTACCTGCTGGTGGATGAGTATCAGGACACCAACACCAGCCAGTACGAGCTGGTGAAGCTGCTGGTGGGGCAGCGCGCGCGTTTCACCGTGGTCGGCGATGATGACCAGTCAATTTACTCCTGGCGCGGCGCGCGCCCGCAAAACCTGGTGCTGCTGAGCAAAGATTTCCCCGCCCTGCAGGTAATTAAGCTGGAACAGAACTATCGCTCCTCCGGGCGTATCCTGAAAGCAGCTAACATCCTGATTGCCAATAACCCGCACGTGTTTGAGAAGCGTCTCTTCTCCGAACTGGGCTACGGTACGGAGCTGAAAGTGCTCAGCGCCAACAATGAGGATCATGAAGCGGAGCGCGTGACGGGTGAACTCATCGCCCACCACTTCGTCAACAAAACCGAATATAAGGATTACGCGATCCTCTATCGCGGCAATCACCAGTCGCGCGTCTTTGAAAAGATGCTGATGCAGAACCGCATTCCGTACAAAATCTCGGGCGGCACGTCGTTCTTCTCACGACCAGAAATCAAAGATCTGCTGGCCTATCTGCGCGTGCTCACTAACCCGGATGACGACAGCGCGTTTCTGCGCATCGTGAATACGCCAAAACGCGAGATTGGCCCGGCGACGCTGCAAAAGCTCGGCGAGTGGGCGATGACCCGCAACAAAAGTATGTTTACCGCCAGCTTCGACATGGGGCTGAGCCAGACGTTAACCGGACGCGGGTATGATTCATTAACGCGATTCACCCACTGGCTTGGCGAAGTGCAACGTCTCGCGGAGCGCGAGCCGGTGGCGGCGGTGCGCGATCTTATTCACGGCATCGACTATGAGTCCTGGCTGTACGAAACTTCGGCCAGCCCGAAAGCGGCTGAGATGCGCATGAAGAACGTTAACCAGCTCTTCAGCTGGATGACCGAAATGCTGGAAGGCTCTGAAATCGACGAGCCGATGACCCTGACGCAGGTGGTCACCCGCTTTACCCTGCGCGACATGATGGAGCGGGGCGAGAGCGAAGAAGAGGCCGATCAGGTTCAGCTGATGACGCTGCATGCGTCAAAAGGTCTGGAGTTCCCGTATGTCTATCTGGTCGGTATGGAAGAGGGGTTGTTACCGCATCAGAGCAGCATTGATGAAGACAACGTCGACGAGGAGCGCCGCCTGGCCTACGTGGGGATCACCCGCGCGCAGAAAGAGCTGACGTTCACGCTGTGTAAAGAGCGCCGTCAGTATGGCGAACTTGTCCGCCCGGAGCCGAGCCGTTTCCTGCTGGAGCTGCCGCAGGATGACGTGATCTGGGAACAGGAGCGCAAAGTGATTACCGCAGAAGAGCGGATGCACAAGGGGCAGGCTAACGTGGCAAACATCCGCGCCATGCTGGCAAAAGCCAAAGAGAAAGGATAATGATGAGTAGGCCGGGTAAGGCGAAGCCGCCACCCGGCAATGTTCAGCGCATTACTTCACTTCCAGCACCCAGTGCACATAGCTCTGCCACTGGCACTCCTGCTCGATCATCTCTGCCCCAAGCGGGTGACGATCAATCCAGTTCTCCGGTAACGTCAGCGAAAGCTTCTCGTCATCGGCCACCAGATTAATGGCGGGCAGCAAATCATCGCGGCGGCGGCTGGCAAACAGGATCGCCAGACGCAGCAGGCGGCACAGATGCTCGGCCACGCGCGGCGGTACGGCGTTTTGCTGATGCAAAGACGAGAGATCAACGGCATTGGTCTGGTTCAGCAGCAGCGTTGCCAGCAATTTTTTCTGCGCAGGTGTATAGCCCGGTAAATCCAGGTTGCGCACCAGATACGCTGCATGAGCCGGTGCCTGCTTAAAATCAATGCTCAGCCCCACTTCATGTAGCGCACAGGCGCTTAGCAATAAATCCCGGCTCAGAGGATCAAGATCCCAGACGTTAGCGACCTGATCGGCGAAGCGTGACGCCAGCTGCGATACGCGTCCTGCCTGATCGATATCAACCAGAAAACGACGCTGCACGTTGCGCAGGGTACGGCTGCGGATATCCTGATCGACCGACAGATGCAGCATCCCGTAGACCAGACCTTCGCGCAACGCGCCGCCGGCCAGGGTCATACACTGGATGTTCAGCTCGGTGAAAATGGCGATAAGAATGGCCAGCCCGCTCGGGAAAACCAGCGCGCGCTCCAGCGTCAGGCCTTCAATTTCCAGCTCTTCCAGGCGTCCGCACTGAATGGCGCGCTGTTTCAGCTGCTGAAGTTTGGCAAGCGTAATCCGCTCGTCCATTCCCTGCGCCATCATGATTTCCTGCAGAGCCTGCACGGTACCCGACGCACCCACGCAGACTTTCCAGCCGTGATAGCGCAGCTCGTCCATCACCGGGCGTAACACTTCGCGCGCAGCGTTCTCTGCCTCGTCGAAGTTCTCTTTACCCAGATTACGATCGGTAAAGTAGCGCTCAAGCCAGGTCACGCAGCCCATCGACAGGCTGAACAGCGACGTTGCCTGCGCGCCGGTGCCGGTCACAAGCTCGGTACTGGCACCGCCGATATCCACTACCAGGCGACGATCGTCACCCCCCGTGGTGTGTGCAACACCCTGATAAATCAGGCGAGCTTCTTCTTCACCGCTGATAACCTGAACCGGACAACCGAGAATTTCCTGCGCTCTGGCAATAAAATCCACGGCGTTAACCGCCAGGCGGAGTGTCGCAGTGGCGACCACGGTGATTTGGGCATGCGGGATATCCTGCAGACGCTCGGCAAAGAGCCGCAGACACTGCCAGCCACGTTCCATGGCTTCAGGTGAGAGGTGATTGTCGCTGCTCAGGCCCGCCGCGAGGCGGACCTTGCGCTTAATGCGCGTCAGCGTTTGTATGCTTCCCGCCACCTCGCGCACAACCAGCATATGAAAACTATTCGAACCGAGATCAATTGCCGCATAAAGCGAGGTGGAGCTGAGCATATTTTTTAACCTGAACGACGACGATTACGCGGTGCGCCGCCTGAACGACGCGGACCATTGCCGGAGCGTGGGCGGGTTAGACGCTTAGGCGGCGGCAGTTCGCTTAACAGCGCTTCCGGATTGTATTTGCTCTGCGGAATAGAGTGACCGATATAAGTCTCAATGGCTGGAAGATTCAGCGCATACTCTTCACACGCAAGGCTAATCGAGTGACCGCTTGCGCCCGCACGACCGGTTCGACCGATACGGTGTACGTAGTCTTCGCAGTCGTCTGGCAGATCGTAGTTAAAGACGTGCGTCACGGCCGGAATGTGTAAACCACGTGCCGCCACGTCGGTTGCGACCAGAATATCGAGATCGCCACGGGTAAATTCTTCAAGAATGCGCAGGCGTTTTTTCTGCGCCACGTCGCCGGTCAGCAGGCCAACACGGTGACCGTCTGCAGCCAGATGGCCCCAGATGTCTTCACAACGGTGTTTGGTGTTCGCGAAGATAATGGCGCGATCGGGCCATTCTTCTTCGATCAGAGTTTGCAGCAGACGCATTTTCTCTTCATTGGAAGGATAGAAGAGCTCTTCTTTAATGCGGTGACCCGTTTTCTGCTCCGGTTCCACTTCCACGTATTCGGCGTTGTTCATCTGTTCGAACGCCAGTTCGCGCACACGGTAGGAGAGGGTTGCAGAGAACAGCATATTCAGGCGCTGATTGGCCGGAGGCATACGGCGGAACAGCCAGCGGATGTCTTTAATGAAGCCCAGATCGTACATGCGGTCAGCTTCATCGAGCACCACAACCTGGATTGCACCGAGGTTAATGTGGTTCTGTTTAGCGTAGTCGATAAGACGGCCGGTGGTACCGATCAGGATATCCACACCGCTTTCCAGCACTTTCAGCTGTTTATCGTAGCCGTCGCCGCCATAGGCCAGTCCAAGCTTAAGGCCGGTAGCCTGCGCCAGGGGTTCAGCGTCTGCATGGATCTGTACCGCCAGTTCTCGCGTCGGGGCCATAATTAGCGCGCGCGGCTGGTTAACTTTGCGGTCTGCAATCGCTGGGTGAGAAAGTAAATAATGAAACGTTGACGTTAAAAACGCCATCGTTTTGCCGGTACCGGTTTGCGCCTGCCCGGCAACATCGCGACCGGCCAGCGTCAGCGGCAGCGCGAGGGCCTGAATGGGCGTGCAGTTATGAAACCCTTTATTTTCAAGGGCTTCAATCACCTTCGGGTGCAGCGCGAAGTCGGAAAACTTCTGTTCTGTTAAATGTGTTTTGCTCATAGTGTGGTAGAATATCAGCTTACTATTGCTTTACGAAAGCGTATCCGGTGAAATAAAGTCAACCTTTAGTTGGTTAATGCGACATCAACACGTCGTTGGTGGAGACAAAACCAACGTACCAGGCTTATTCCTGTGGAGTTATATATGAGCGATAAAATTATTCACCTGACTGACGACAGTTTTGACACGGACGTACTTAAGGCTGACGGGCTGATCCTCGTCGATTTCTGGGCTGAATGGTGTGGTCCTTGCAAAATGATCGCCCCGATTCTGGATGAGATCGCCGACGAATATCAGGGCAAACTGACCGTTGCCAAGCTGAACATCGACCAGAACCCGGGCACCGCACCAAAATACGGTATCCGTGGCATTCCGACCCTGCTGCTGTTCAAAAACGGCGAAGTGGCGGCGACCAAAGTGGGCGCGCTGTCCAAAGGTCAACTGAAAGAGTTCCTGGACGCTAACCTGGCGTAAGGTTTCTCCGCTGTGCGTTCAGAGCTCCCGGCTAAATGATGTGGAACTCTGGACGCCCGGCTGAAGTCGTGCTAAGTTAGCTATGACTTCGTTTTAAACATATCTTGTTGTTTGAATCTTGTTTTACCCGATACTTCCCGTTGTTGACATGAACAGTGCGTGAAGTGGCTAAATTCCGGGCTTGTCACTCAATCCGTCTTGTCGTTTCAGTTCTGCGTTCTTTCCCTGTGACCAGACAGCGAACAGACATGAGTTGATGGCCGCTAAACAGGCATGGATGACCCTGCCATACCATTCACAACATTAAGTTCGAGAATCACCCCGAGTTTAAGAACCCACACCATTATGAATCTTACCGAATTAAAGAATACGCCGGTTTCTGAGCTGATCACTCTCGGCGAAAATATGGGGCTGGAAAACCAGGCTCGTATGCGCAAGCAGGACATCATTTTCGCCATCCTGAAGCAGCACGCTAAGAGTGGCGAAGATATCTTTGGCGACGGTGTGCTGGAGATATTGCAAGACGGATTTGGTTTCCTTCGCTCTGCAGACAGCTCCTACCTCGCCGGCCCTGACGACATCTACGTATCCCCCAGCCAAATCCGCCGTTTCAACCTCCGCACTGGTGACACCATTTCAGGTAAGATTCGTCCTCCTAAAGAGGGTGAACGCTACTTTGCGCTGTTGAAAGTCAATGAAGTTAACTTCGACAAACCAGAAAACTCGCGTAATAAGATCCTCTTTGAGAACTTAACGCCGCTGCACGCGAACTCTCGCCTGCGCATGGAGCGTGGTAACGGTTCTACCGAAGACTTAACCGCGCGTGTTCTGGATCTGGCATCACCAATTGGTCGTGGCCAGCGTGGTCTGATTGTGGCACCGCCGAAAGCGGGTAAAACCATGCTGCTGCAGAACATCGCGCAGAGCATCGCCTATAACCACCCAGACTGCGTGCTGATGGTGCTGCTGATTGACGAACGTCCGGAAGAAGTGACCGAGATGCAGCGTCTGGTTAAAGGTGAAGTGGTTGCTTCTACCTTCGACGAGCCAGCCTCTCGCCACGTTCAGGTTGCGGAAATGGTTATCGAGAAGGCGAAACGCCTGGTTGAGCACAAGAAAGACGTGATCATCCTGCTCGACTCCATCACCCGTCTGGCGCGTGCGTACAACACCGTCGTGCCAGCTTCCGGTAAAGTATTGACCGGTGGTGTGGATGCTAACGCCCTGCATCGTCCGAAACGCTTCTTCGGTGCCGCACGTAACGTGGAAGAGGGCGGCAGCCTGACCATCATCGCGACGGCGCTGATCGATACCGGTTCAAAAATGGACGAAGTGATTTACGAAGAATTTAAAGGTACAGGTAACATGGAACTGCACCTTTCTCGTAAAATCGCTGAAAAACGCGTCTTCCCGGCTATCGACTACAACCGTTCCGGTACCCGTAAAGAAGAGCTCCTCACCACGCAGGAAGAGCTGCAGAAAATGTGGATCCTGCGCAAAATCATTCATCCAATGGGTGAAATTGACGCGATGGAATTCCTCATTAACAAACTGGCGATGACCAAAACCAACGACGATTTCTTCGACATGATGAAACGCTCGTAACGCAAATAAAGCCAGCGAACGCCACGTTTTTACGTGGCGTTTTTCTTTTATGGACTATACGCTAGTACCACCTACTCCCAATTTTGACCGGTCAGTGCGACAATAGGGCCGTTTATGCAGCAAAAGAAATAATTGATTGAAAAATATACAAAGGGAGTTGTAAGAAGCCATCTTTATTACTTCTGAGGCTGTGGCTTCATGGTTATACTTCCGGGACTAACATTTGTTGAGAGCAATCCATTGTGAATCTATTCACCGCCGTTACTGAACTGATCAGTATTTTTTTATTCACAACCTGTTTTTTGTTCATTGCGCGTAAGGTGGCAAAACGAATAGGGTTGGTGGATAAGCCTAATTTTCGTAAACGCCATCAGGGACTTATTCCTTTAGTCGGCGGGATATCTGTTTACGCAGGAATTTGCTTCACGTTTGGTATTGCCGATTATTATATCCCGCATGCCGCCCTCTACATTGCCTGCGCCGGTGTCCTGGTGTTAGTCGGGGCTCTTGATGACCGGTTCGATATCGCGGTGAAAATACGCGCCACCGTTCAGGCGGGCATTGGCGTGGTGATGATGGTTGTGGGCGGACTGTATCTGCGAAGCCTCGGCTATGTGTTTGGCCCCTGGGAGTTAGTTCTGGGCCCATTTGGCTTCTTCCTGACACTCTTTGCCGTCTGGGCGGCAATCAATGCTTTCAACATGGTGGATGGCATTGACGGCCTGCTCGGTGGGTTGTCATCCGTCTCGTTCGCCGCTATCGGCATTATTTTATGGTTTGATGGCCAGTACAGTCTGGCAATGTGGTGTTTCGCCATGATTGCCGCCATTCTGCCTTATATCCTCTTAAACCTCGGTGTGCTGGGCCGTCGCTATAAAGTCTTTATGGGAGACGCGGGCAGTACGCTGATTGGTTTTACGGTTATCTGGATCCTGCTTGAAACCACTCAGGGCCAGACCCATCCGATAAGCCCTGTAACAGCGCTGTGGATTATTGCCATTCCATTAATGGATATGGTGGCGATTATGTACCGCCGCCTGCGCAAAGGAATGAGTCCTTTTTCTCCCGACCGCCAACACATTCATCATCTCATCATGCGTGCGGGTTTTACATCTCGTCAGGCGTTTGTACTGATTACGCTGGCCGCCGCTATTTTAGCCGCGATTGGTGTAGCTGCAGAATATTCCCATATTATTCCTGAGTGGGTTATGTTGGCATTATTCTTGCTGGCATTTTTCCTGTACGGCTACTGCATTAAGCGCGCATGGAAAGTGGCGCGATTTATTAAACGTCTTAAACGCAGGATGCGTCGTAACAGTGGCAAAAATACAACATTAACTAAGTAAAACCGGGACTATGATGACTCAACCGTTGGCGGGAGCGAAATCAGTGGTAACTGAGAATGAACTGGATATTCGGGGTTTGTTTCGCGTGTTATGGGCAGGCAAACTTTGGATTGCCGGGATCGCGCTGGGGTTTGCACTGTTAGCGCTGGCCTATACATTCTTTGCAAAACAAGAGTGGAGCGCCACGGCAATCACGGACAAACCAACGGTTAACATGCTCGGGGGATACTATTCCCAGCAGCAATTCCTGCGAAATCTGGATATCAAAGCCAGTCTTGCAACGCCAGACCAGGCCTCCGTTATGGATGAAGCCTATAAAGAGTTTGTGATGCAGCTGGCTTCGTGGGATACCCGCCGCGATTTCTGGTCCCAGACGGATTACTACAAGCAGCGTCGGGTTGATAACACCAAAGCCGATGCCGCCCTGCTGGACGATCTGATTAACAATATCCAGTTTATGCCGGGCGATGCGCTGCGTAACGTGAATGACAGCGTCAAGCTAATTGCAGAAACTGCGCCGGATGCCAACAACCTGTTGCGTCAGTATGTTGCGTTTGCCAGCCAGCGTGCCGCAAGCCATCTTAACGAAGAGCTTAAAGGCGCCTGGGCGGCTCGTACCATCCAGATGAAAGCGCAGGTGAAACGTCAGGAAGAGGTGGCTAAAGCCATTTTTGCTCGTCGTGTACACAATATTGAGCAGGCGCTGAAAATTGCGGAACAGCACAATATTTCCCGTACTGAAACGGACGTACCGGCTGATGAGCTGCCTGATTCAGAGATGTTCCTCCTTGGTCGCCCCATGCTGCAGGCGCGTCTGGAAAACCTGAAGGCCGTTGGCCCTGATTTTGACCTCGATTACGATCAAAATCGCGCGATGCTCAATACGCTTAATGTCGGTCCATCCCTGGACCCGCGTTTTCAGACCTATCGTTATTTGCGAACGCCTGAAGAACCTGTAAAACGCGATAGTCCGCGTCGTGCATTCCTGATGATCATGTGGGGGATTGTAGGCGCACTGACGGGCGCAGGCGTGGCGTTAACGCGTCGTCGCAAAAACTAAGAACGCCGTCTACGATGAAGGCTGCGGCCTTCATCGCCTAATCGAAGAGAATCGATGTGAAAGTACTAACCGTATTTGGCACCAGGCCGGAGGCCATTAAGATGGCACCTCTGGTTCATGCGCTGGCCTGCGATCCTGATATTGAAGCGAAAGTGTGCGTCACGGCCCAGCACCGGGAGATGCTCGATCAGGTTTTAACCCTCTTCTCCATCGTCCCGGATTACGACCTCAATATTATGAAACCGGGGCAAGGGTTAACGGAGATAACCTGTCGCATTCTGCAAGAACTTAAGCCGATCCTGGAGTCATTTAAGCCTGACGTGGTGCTGGTACACGGTGATACCACCACTACCGTGGCGACAAGCCTGGCCGCGTTCTACCAGCGAATTCCCGTGGGACATGTTGAGGCGGGGCTGCGTACCGGCAATCTTTATTCACCGTGGCCGGAAGAGGCCAACCGCACGTTAACGGGCCATCTGGCGATGTACCACTTTGCGCCAACGGAAAACTCTCGTCAAAACCTGCTGCGTGAAAATATCGCCGATAATAAAATCTTTGTGACCGGCAATACGGTCATTGACGCGTTAATTTGGGTACGTGACCGCGTCCTGGCAAATAGCGATCTTCAGAAAGAGCTCGCAGCCCGCTATCCGTTCCTCCACAACGGCAAAAAAACCATTCTGGTCACTGGTCATCGACGCGAAAGCTTTGGCCGGGGTTTTGAGCAAATCTGCCATGCGCTGGCTGAAATCGCCGCGCAGAACGACGATGTGCAAATTGTCTATCCAGTACACCTTAACCCTAACGTCAGCGAGCCGGTCAATCGTATTCTGGGCCACGTCGAAAACGTCCTGCTGATCGAACCGCAGGACTACATGCCGTTTGTCTGGCTGATGAACCATGCCTGGCTGATCCTCACCGATTCCGGCGGAATTCAGGAAGAAGCGCCATCCCTCGGCAAACCGGTACTGGTGATGCGTGAAACGACCGAACGTCCGGAAGCCGTCAAAGCCGGTACGGTGCGTCTGGTCGGCACCAACGCACAGCTGATCGTCGAAGAGGTCACGCGCCTGCTGCACGACGATGAAGCGTATCAGGCGATGAGCCGGGCCCATAATCCGTATGGCGACGGGCAGGCTTGTGGTCGTATTTTGCATGCACTTAAACACAATCGGGTATCGCTATGAGTTTTACTACCATCTCTGTCATTGGTCTTGGCTACATTGGCTTGCCCACCGCGGCGGCGTTTGCCTCTCGTCAAAAACAGGTTGTCGGTGTGGATATCAACGCACGCGCGGTGGAAACCATTAACCGTGGCGAAATTCATATTGTCGAGCCCGATCTTGACCGCGTGGTGAAAGAGGCTGTGGACGGAGGCTTCCTGCGTGCCAGCACGACCCCTGTGGAAGCAGATGCCTACCTGATTGCCGTTCCAACACCCTTTAAAGGTGACCACGAGCCCGACATGGCTTTTGTCGAGGCGGCGGCAAAATCCATCGCACCTGTGCTGAAGAAAGGGGCACTGGTGATCCTGGAATCGACCTCTCCGGTTGGTGCTACCGAGCAGATGGCACAGTGGCTGGCCGACGCGCGCCCTGATTTAAGCTTCCCGCAGCAGGTGGGGGAGCAGGCGGATATCAACATCGCCTACTGTCCGGAGCGCGTGCTGCCGGGCCAGGTCATGGTCGAACTGATTAAAAACGACCGCGTCATTGGCGGTATGACGCCCGTCTGTTCCGAACGCGCCAGCGCGCTGTACAAGATTTTCCTGGAAGGTGAATGTGTGGTGACCAACTCCCGCACCGCCGAGATGTGCAAGCTGACGGAAAACAGCTTCCGCGACGTCAATATCGCTTTTGCGAACGAACTGTCGCTGATCTGCGCCGATCAGGGGATTAACGTCTGGGAGCTGATTAGCCTGGCGAATCGCCATCCGCGCGTCAACATTCTCCAGCCAGGCCCGGGAGTAGGCGGACACTGTATCGCCGTCGATCCGTGGTTTATCGTGGCGCAGAATCCGGCGCAGGCGCGCCTGATTCGCACCGCGCGCGAAGTGAACGACAGCAAGCCTCACTGGGTGCTCAATCAGGTTAAAGCGACGGTAGCGGATTGTCTGGCAGAGAGCGGCAAGCGCGCCAGTGAGCTGAAAATTGCCTGCTTTGGTCTGGCATTTAAACCCAATATTGACGATCTGCGTGAAAGCCCGGCGATGGAAATTGCCGAGATGATTGCCGAATGGCACAAGGGCGAAACGCTGGTGGTTGAGCCGAATATCCATGAATTACCGGCAAAACTGGCGGGGCACTGCACGCTGACGGCGCTGGATGACGCGCTGGCGGCGGCGGACGTGCTGGTGCTGCTGGTAGATCATAAAGAGTTTAAAGCGACGTCCGGCGATGCCGTTCGTCAGCAGTATATTGTGGATACCAAAGGTGTCTGGCGTTGAAAAGCCTGAATGGGGTACTCGAGTCCCTGCAGTGGGAGAGTGCTTTTTTCGGCCTGCCGTCGGCCATCGTGCGTCTGCGCGATGACGCGCCGGTACTGGCTGAATCGGATTTTATCGCCTGGCAACGAGTGCAGGCGAAGATCCCGGCGGAGCGCGTCGATCTGCTTGACGCGCTCCAGCAGCACGGCTTTCAGCTGGTTGAAGGTGAGGTCGATCTTTCCATTACCCTCACCCGGCACGATGCGTCCGGCGCGGAAATTGCAACGGAACAGGATATCCCCGTGCTGCGTCGGATGGCGGCCCGGGCGTTTGCGCAGAGCCGCTTTCGTGCGCCCTGGTATGCACCTGACGATAGCGGGCGTTTCTATGCCCAGTGGATAGAGAATGCCGTCAAAGGCACCTTTGACCACGTCTGCCTGGTTTTCCGTGCAGGGGACGGTCAAATCCAGGGGTTCGTCTCGCTGCGTAAGCTCAACGAGCGCGAGGCGCGTATCGGCTTATTAGCCGGGCGCGGCATGGGTGAGAAACTCATGCAGGCGGCGCTGCACTGGGCGCAGCAGCAACAGCTTGTGACGCTGCGGGTTGCGACCCAACTGGGCAACACCGCCGCGCTTAAACGTTATATTGCGAGTGGTGCCAACATCGACGCCACCGCCTACTGGTTATACAGGTGACAAGATGATTCCATTTAACGCACCACCCGTCGTCGGAACTGAACTCGACTATATGCAGTCTGCCATGGGCAGCGGCAAACTCTGCGGTGACGGTGGTTTTACCCGTCGCTGTCAGCAGTGGATGGAACAGCGTTTTCGCAGCGCCAAAGTGCTGCTGACCCCGTCCTGTACGGCATCGTTGGAAATGGCGGCGCTCCTGCTGGATATCCAGCCCGGCGATGAAGTGATCATGCCGAGCTATACCTTCGTTTCCACCGCGAATGCGTTTGTTCTGCGCGGGGCGAAAATCGTCTTTGTGGATATCCGACCGGATACCATGAACATTGATGAGACGCTGATTGAAGCGGCGATCACCGATAAAACACGCGCGATCGTGCCGGTTCACTACGCGGGCGTGGCCTGTGAAATGGACACCATCATGGCCATCGCCAAAAAACATGATCTGTTTGTGGTGGAAGACGCCGCGCAGGGCGTGATGTCTACCTACAAGGGACGCGCGCTGGGTACCATCGGCCACATCGGCTGCTTTAGCTTCCACGAAACCAAAAACTACACGGCAGGCGGAGAAGGTGGCGCGACGCTGATTAACGACCGGGCGCTCGTGGAGCGTGCGGAAGTGATCCGCGAAAAAGGCACCAACCGCAGCCAGTTCTTCCGCGGGCAGGTGGACAAATACACCTGGCGCGATATTGGTTCAAGCTATCTGATGGCGGATCTGCAGGCGGCGTACCTGTGGGCGCAGCTGGAAGCGGCGGAACGTATCAACCTGCAGCGTCTCTCCCTGTGGCAAACCTATTACGATGCCCTTGAGCCTCTGGCCAAAGCCGGGCGTATTGAGCTGCCAACCATTCCGGCTGATTGCGTCCACAACGCGCACATGTTCTACATCAAGCTGCGCGATAACGACGACCGCAGCCAGCTCATTGCCTGGCTGAAAGAAGCCGAAATTATGGCGGTATTCCACTATATCCCGCTGCACTCCAGCCCGGCGGGTGAAACGTTTGGGGTGTTCGCGGGTGAAGACCGTTACACCACCAAAGAAAGTGAGCGTTTGCTTCGTCTGCCACTGTTCTACAACCTCGCGCCAGTTAACCAGCGTACGGTGATTAATACCCTTCTGAGTTATTTCGGCTGATATGTCTCTGGCAAAAGCATCGGTGTGGACCGCCGCGTCCACGCTTGTAAAAATTGGCGCCGGGCTGCTGGTCGTCAAGCTGCTGGCCGTCTCATTTGGCCCCTCTGGTGTGGGACTAGCGGGTAATTTCCGCCAGCTTGTCACCGTCCTTGGGGTGCTGGCTGGTGCCGGTATCTTCAACGGCGTGACCAAATACGTTGCGCAGTATCACGATGATGCGGCTCAGCTTCGCAGAGTCGTGGGCACCTCTTCGGCGATGGTCACGGGTTTTTCGACCCTGATGGCGATTATCTTTCTGCTGGCGGCGGCCCCTATCAGCCAGGGCTTGTTCGGGCACACCCATTACCAGGGGCTGGTGCGTCTGGTGGCGTTGGTTCAGATGGGCATTGCCTGGGCTAACCTGCTGCTGGCGCTGATGAAAGGGTTTCGTGATGCTGCCGGGAACGCGCTTGCCTTAATCCTGGGCAGCGTCATCGGCGTGATTGCCTACTATTTCTGCTATCGCCTGGGAGGCTATGAAGGCGCGCTGCTTGGGCTGGCGCTGGTCCCGGCGCTGGTTGTTGTGCCTGCGGCGCTTATGCTGATGCGTCGGGGCGTCATCCCGCTGAGCTACCTGAAACCGCAATGGGATAAAGTGCTTGCCAGTCAGCTGGGTAAATTTACCCTGATGGCGCTCATTACCTCCGTCACGCTGCCGGTGGCCTACGTGATGATGCGAAACCTGCTGGCGGCACATTATAGCTGGGATGAAGTGGGGATCTGGCAAGGCGTAAGCAGCATTTCCGACGCCTACCTCCAGTTTATTACGGCTTCCTTTAGCGTTTATTTGCTGCCAACATTATCGCGTCTGACGTCCAGGCAGGATATTACCCGCGAGATTTTCCGATCGCTGCGCTTCGTGTTGCCGGCGGTTGCAGCTGCCAGCTTTACCGTCTGGTTATTGCGTGATGTCGCCATCTGGCTGCTGTTCTCGGCGAAGTTCACCGCCATGCGCGATCTGTTTGCCTGGCAGCTGGTGGGCGATGTGCTGAAAGTGGGTGCTTACGTTTTCGGCTATCTGGTGATTGCAAAAGCGTCCCTGCGGCTGTATATCCTGGCGGAAATTAGCCAGTTTGCGTTACTGACAGCATTTTCACACTGGCTGATACCCGCGCACGGTGCGCTGGGGGCGGCTCAGGCCTACATGGCAACCTATATCGTTTATTTCGCCGCCTGTTGCGGCGTATTTTTATTGTGGCGTAAACGCGCATGACTGCACTGATTCACATCCTGGGATCGGATATCCCACACCATAACCAGACCGTTTTGCGGTTCTTCAACGACGAGCTGGCATCAGGTAATCCTGATGCGCGTGAGTTTATGGTTGCAGGTCAGGATAAGGGCCTGAGCGCAGCATTTCCGGCGCTCGCTATTCGCTTCTGGCCGGATAAGGCCTCACTGGCGAAGGCGGTTGTTGCCAAAGCCAAAGCGGATCGTAAGCAACGTTTCTTTTTCCACGGGCAGTTTAATACCGGCCTGTGGCTGGCGCTTCTCAGCGGGGGGATTAAACCCTCCCAGTGCAGCTGGCATATCTGGGGAGCCGATCTCTACGAAGTCTCCCGCGGCTGGAAATTCCGTCTTTTCTATCCCTTACGCCGCATGGCGCAGGGGCGCGTAGGCTGTGTGTTTGCCACCCGTGGCGATCTCAACTATTTTGCTAAACAGCACCCGAGCGTGCGCGGAGAACTCCTCTATTTCCCCACCCGCATGGATCCGGCGCTGAACGCCATGGCGAATGACACGGTGCGTGAAGGCAAGCTAACGATCCTGGTGGGGAATTCCGGCGATCGCAGTAACGAACACACCGCGGCGCTCAGGGCGGTGCATCAGCAGTTTGGCGACACGGTGAACGTGGTGGTGCCGATGGGCTATCCCGCCAACAACGACGCCTATATTGATGAGGTTCGTCAACAGGGACTTGCGCTGTTTAGCGCAGAAAATCTGCACATCCTTAGCGATAAGCTGGAATTTGATGAATATCTTGCGCTGCTGAGAAAATGCGATCTTGGCTATTTCATCTTTGCCCGACAGCAGGGAATCGGCACGCTGTGTCTGCTGATTCAGGCGGGGGTACCGTGCGTGCTCAACCGCGACAACCCGTTCTGGCAGGACATGGCCGAGCAGCATATTCCGGTGCTGTTTACCTCAGACACGCTGAATGTCGAGGTGGTACGGGAAGCTCAACGCCAGCTCACGCTGGTGGATAAAAATAGCATCGATTTTTTCAGCCCGAATTACCTCACGCCGTGGCACCGTGCGCTGCGTATCGCGTCAGGAGACAAAGCATGAGTCAGTTGCAATTCAGCGGGTTACTGGTTGTCTGGCTTCTGAGCACCCTGTTTATCGCCACGCTTACCTGGTTTGAATTCCGCCGGGTACGCTTCAACTTTAACGTATTCTTCTCGTTACTGTTTCTGCTGACCTTCTTTTTCGGCTTCCCGCTCACCAGCATTCTGGTCTTCCGTTTTGACGTGAGCGTCGCGCCGCCGGAAATCCTGCTCCAGGCGCTTCTGGCGGCGACCTGTTTCTATGCGGTCTACTACGTTACCTATAAAACGCGTCTGCGTTCAGCGCAGGCTACAGCCCCGCGTCGGGCGCTTTTTACCATGAATCGGGTGGAGACCCACCTGACGTGGGTGATGCTGATGACCATCGCCCTGGTCAGCGTCGGTATCTTCTTCATGCATAACGGCTTCCTGCTGTTTAAGCTCCACTCCTACAGCCAGATTTTTTCGGCCGAAGTCTCGGGCGTGGCGCTTAAGCGTTTCTTCTACTTCTTCATTCCGGCGATGCTGGTGATCTTTTTCCTGCGTCAGGACAGCAAAGCGTGGCTGTTCTTCCTGGTCAGCACCGTCGCGTTTGGCATCCTGACCTACATGATAGTGGGCGGCACGCGCGCGAACATCATCATCGCCTTTGCCATCTTCCTGTTTATCGGCATCATTCGCGGCTGGATCTCGCTGTGGATGCTGGTTGCGGCAGGGGTGTTTGGCATAGTGGGGATGTTCTGGCTCGCGCTGAAGCGCTACGGGATGAACGTGGCGGGAGATGAGGCGTTTTACACGTTTCTCTACCTGACGCGCGATACGTTCTCGCCGTGGGAAAACCTGGCATTACTGCTGCAAAACTACGACAAGATTGATTTCCAGGGACTGGCGCCGATTGTTCGCGACTTCTACGTCTTTATCCCTTCCTGGCTATGGCCGGAGCGGCCTGGTGTGGTGCTCAATACCGCGAACTATTTTACCTGGGAAGTGCTGAACAACCATTCCGGTCTGGCAATCTCGCCAACGCTGATTGGTTCCCTAGTGGTGATGGGCGGGGCGTGGTTCATTCTGCCCGGGGCGGTTGCCGTGGGGCTGATTATTAAGTGGTTCGACTGGCTTTACGTGCGGGGCAACGAAGAGACCAACCGCTATAAAGCCGCTATTTTGCACAGTTTCTGCTTTGGTGCCATTTTCAATATGATCGTGCTGGCGCGCGAAGGGTTGGATTCATTCGTGTCGCGCGTGGTGTTCTTCATGGTCGTTTTTGGCGTCTGCCTGTTACTGGCCAAACTGCTGTACTGGCTGTTTGACAGCGCAGGGCTTGTGCACAAGCGCGAGCGGCAGGGCAGCACAACGCTGTCGCAAGTCTGAGTAAGGATAGTAATGACTGATAAAATTTCTGCACCGCGCTATGCGCTACGTGGCCTGCAGCTTATTGGCTGGCGCGACATGCAGCACGCGCTGGACTTTCTGTTTGCCGACGGCCAGATGAAATCCGGTACGCTGGTGGCTATCAACGCGGAAAAAATGCTGGCGGTTGAGGATAACGCGGAAGTCAAAAGCCTGATTGAAGCGGCTGAATTTAAATACGCTGATGGGATCAGCGTGGTCCGCTCTATCCGTAAAAAGTATCCTGACGCTAATGTTTCCCGCGTGGCGGGGGCCGATCTCTGGGAGCAGCTTATGGCCCGCGCAGGTGCGCAGGACACGCCCGTGTTCCTGATTGGCGGTAAGCCGGAGATACTGGCCCAGACGGAGGAGAAACTGCGTCGTCAATGGAATGTTAATATCGTCGGCAGCCAGGATGGTTACTTCAAACCGGAAGATCGGCAGGCGCTGTTTGAGCGGGTTCGTGACAGCGGGGCGAAAATTGTCACCGTGGCGATGGGTTCCCCGCGCCAGGAGATCCTGATGCGTGACTGCCGTCTGGTCTGTCCGGATGCCCTCTACATGGGCGTTGGCGGTACGTACGACGTCTTTACCGGCCACGTTAAGCGTGCGCCCAGGGTCTGGCAAAATCTGGGGCTGGAGTGGCTGTACCGCCTGCTATCGCAACCGACGCGCATTAAACGACAGATCCGTCTGCTTCGCTACCTCGCCTGGCATTACACCGGGAAAATGTAATCAAAATGTAGCGCGATATGCTATTCGCGCTGCAACTCGCCTGCAAAACTGCTGACAATCTGTGCAATGCATTCATTTTTTTAATGCATCGTTTGCCATTTGGCCGATTTTAAGAAACCATTCGCTCCGTATTTTAGTACCCCTAAAAAACAATACCCGGTCTTAAGCCGGGAAACAGCAAACACAATCGAGGATCTATGGCAGAGAAAAAACCGGAGCTACAGCGTGGGCTGGAAGCTCGTCATATTGAACTGATAGCGCTGGGCGGCACTATCGGCGTGGGCCTGTTTATGGGCTCCGCAAGTACGCTCAAATGGGCAGGCCCTTCCGTATTACTGGCGTATATTATTGCCGGGCTGTTTGTTTTCTTCATTATGCGTTCCATGGGCGAAATGCTCTTCCTGGAGCCGGTAACCGGCTCTTTCGCCGTTTACGCGCATCGTTATATGAGCCCGTTCTTTGGCTACCTGACGGCCTGGTCATACTGGTTTATGTGGATGGCGGTGGGCATCTCAGAGATCACCGCGATAGGGGTCTACGTCCAGTTCTGGTTCCCGGACATGGTCCAGTGGATACCCGCGCTCATTGCCGTGGGGCTGGTGGCGCTGGCAAACCTGGCCGCCGTGCGCCTTTACGGTGAAATTGAGTTCTGGTTCGCAATGATCAAAGTCACCACGATTATCGTGATGATTGTCGTCGGCCTGGGCGTGATTTTCTTCGGCTTTGGCAACGGTGGACACGCTATCGGCTTTGGCAACCTGACCGAAAACGGCGGCTTCTTCGCTGGCGGCTGGAAGGGCTTCCTGACGGCGCTGTGTATCGTTGTGGCCTCGTATCAGGGCGTGGAGCTGATCGGCATTACCGCCGGTGAAGCGAAAAACCCGCAGGTCACGCTGCGTAGCGCGGTAGGCAAAGTGCTGTGGCGCATCCTGATTTTCTATGTGGGTGCAATCTTCGTCATCGTGACCATCTTCCCGTGGAACGAAATTGGCACGACCGGCAGCCCGTTTGTTTTAACCTTCGCCAAAATTGGTATCACGGCGGCGGCGGGTATCATCAACTTTGTGGTCCTGACGGCCGCGTTGTCAGGCTGTAACAGTGGGATGTACAGCTGCGGGCGTATGCTCTATGCGCTCTCGAAGAACAACCAGCTGCCTGCGGCGATGAGTAAAGTCTCACGTGCCGGGGTGCCGGTGGCGGGGGTGGCGGTCTCCATTGCGATCCTGCTGATTGGCTCTTGCCTGAATTACATCATACCTAACCCGCAGCGCGTGTTCGTTTACGTCTACAGCGCCAGCGTACTGCCGGGCATGGTGCCGTGGTTTGTTATCCTCATCAGCCAGCTGCGCTTCCGTCATGCGCACAAAAAGGCGATTGAAAGCCATCCGTTCCGATCAATTCTGTTCCCCTATGCGAACTATTTGACGATGGCGTTCCTGATTTGCGTATTAATCGGGATGTACTTTAATGAAGATACCCGCATGTCGCTGTTTGTCGGGGTGATCTTCCTGGCGGCTGTGACGGCTGCATATAAGCTTTTTGGCCTGGGTCGCCGTGCCACCACGCAGAAAGTGGAGGAATAAGCGGCAAAATGTGCAAACCATAACCAAACGCGCATTTTTTTCAAAAAAGCACTAGACAGCGGGGACGGAGGTACGTAATATCCAGCCCCGCAACGGCGCTAAGCGCCCGTAGCTCAGCTGGATAGAGCGCTGCCCTCCGGAGGCAGAGGTCTCAGGTTCGAATCCTGTCGGGCGCACCATTAACCCGGTGCTGGAGCTGCGGTGGTCTGAGAAGTAGTCAGTACCGCGTGAAAGAATACAGTGGTGGCTATAGCTCAGTTGGTAGAGCCCTGGATTGTGATTCCAGTTGTCGTGGGTTCGAATCCCATTAGCCACCCCATTATTTGAAAGAGTTGTGAATTGCGAAGGTGGCGGAATTGGTAGACGCGCTAGCTTCAGGTGTTAGTGTCCTTTGGATGTGGGGGTTCGAGTCCCCCCCCTCGCACCACGACTTTTTAAATGAATTGAACTAAAAATTCAAAAAAGCAGTACATCGGCGAGTAGCGCAGCTTGGTAGCGCAACTGGTTTGGGACCAGTGGGTCGGAGGTTCGAATCCTCTCTCGCCGACCAATTTTGAACCCCGCTTCGGCGGGGTTTTTTGTTTTCTGCAATTCTTCATCCCTGTAGTCATTCCCCAACAACGTCCTTTTTCATTGTCGCAATCCAGCGACATATAACTCATTGAAAGTTAGGTAAATAACTGTTTATGGGTTTTGCTGTCTCCTCCTGGCGACATCTTCCCGCCTTTTCCCGATACGTTGTAGAGCTTAAGACGTTACTTAACAGCATAATTTCCTTTTATCTTAAAATGTTGCGTCATGTAAAAGTTCTGGGTGTCATGTTGGCACGTTACGTGCAATAATATGCGTGTAGATGCTCATTCCATCTCTTATGTTCGCCTTAGTGCCTCATAAACTCAGGAATGACGCAGAGCCATTTACGGTGCTTATCGTCCACTGACAGATGTCGCTTCGGCCTCATCAGACACCATGGACATAACGTTGAGTGAAGCACCAAATATGTTGTCTTACAGACCTGTTTTAACGCCTGCTTTTATAGCAGGCGTTTTTTTATGCCTTATTCCCGATACCTGCGCATGATCAGGGCGACCAACAGCAGGGCAACTGACGAGACCGTATAGAGCGCCAGCACTGAGCCAAGCCCAACAGCCACCATCGCTGCAATACCGGTGAAAAGAGAGGCGCTGAGCGTTTGCCAGCGCCAGGCTTTCCCACTGGCTGAAGCGGTTTGCGTGAGATGAAAACTACTGAGTACGCCAAACGTGCCCGCTGCGAAGAGAATATTCGAGGCCAGATGCGCGATAAAGATCATGCTCAGCGCACATGCCGTCCACCCGGACAAAAACGGCAGCACACCATAACCGGTCAGAAAGATACCGAGACAAACGATGATGCGCGGCGTGTGAGCGGCAAAGCGCGTCAGGCTCTCTTTTTTTATCAGCATGGGGCCGCAAAGTTGTCCCATGCTCCTTGCGAAAAGCAGCGGCAGAGCAAGCCCCGCCGCATCCTGAGGATGGATTTGCTGTGCCAGCGCCGGAAGCAGCGCCATGGCCGGTGAGCCGACGGCCGCCAGCGACGGCAGGATGAGCAGGCTGCGTTTCTGCCGAACGGTCAACGTCCGCCAGCGTAATGCCGCAGGGGCTTCCTCTTCCTCGGGGGGCGTGAGTGATGGCGCAGAAAACCGGCGTCCAGCCAGCCATAGCATGAGCAGTGACCCGAGAAAGCTGGCGGCATCAATGGCCAGCAGGGTAAACACGGAAGTCTTCTGGAACAGCACCACGCCCAGGCCGGTCCCTAACAATACCTGCGAGGCAAAAATCACATTTTCCAGACAGGTCGCAGCAGGCAGCTCTGCTTCACTGAGGCCGCGCTTGAAGAGCAACGTCAGCGCGGGCCAGCTCATCCCGCTGAGCAGCGCCTCGGTGGATTGTACGGCGAGTAATGCGGCAACGCTGTGATAACCCACACCAAGCAGGGGAAAGAGCAGGGCGAGCAGGCCCAGCCCTTCGGTCAGTATCAGCAGGGATATTGGAGAACAGCGTGAGCACAGCTTTTCGCCGATCGTACTGCCGATAAATCCCGGTACCGTAGCGAAAAGAAAAGCAAGGGTTAGCAGAGCAGGCGAGGCCGACCACGCTAACAGCAAGCCGAAGACCACAACCTGGGTTAAGCCATTCCCCAACGAAGAAAAGATAAAAGCACAGGCAAGCAGGCGCAGCCAGCGGTGGCCGCGCAGCGCTTCAATAAGCGTATATAAAAGCGAGTTCATGACGATTTCCTTTCAAAAACGATTTAATCCACGCTGCAGAATGTGCGCGTGTGTGAAAAAAAGTTAATGAAAAGACATCGTTACATTGGCGGGTTCGTTTGCGGATGCGGGTGTAAAGAATGTAGCAGGAGAAAGGCGATAAAAAAAGGAGGCCATCTGGCCTCCTGATTAATTACTGCTGCGTACCGTTATTTTGCAGCGTCAACAGCAACCCATCACGGCGCATGGCGGCCGCTTCTTCCGGCTTATGCTGCTTGTCCAGCGTATCGGCAAGCCATGCGTAGTCAAACGCGTCCGGACGCTGCTTGAGCGCTGCACGGAAGGCGAGGCTTGCCTCCTGCCATTCGCCGTGCTTCATCAACGACTGGCCGAGCGTGCTCCACAGCAGTGGACGATCGCCAACGGTTTTAATCTGCTGACGCAGCACTTTTTCGATTTGCTCAGGATTGTTGGTTTTCAGGCGCGGGATCACCATCACCAGACGATCGTCGTACTGGCGCTTCAGACCGTCGAGGAGGATCTCCTGAGCCGTGTCATGGTCGTCACATTCAATAAGATGTTCTGCCATGGCAACCTGCAGAGGAACCTGCTGGCGCGTTTTCCGGCTCTGATTCTTCCACCACGTTTTCAGACCGTCGCTGCCCAGGTCAGCGCGCGCCTGATCCATCAGGCCAATCCACGCCAGACGCTGAAGCTCATCACGATGTTCATCGTCGCCCACCTCGGCCTTCGCCATCGATGGAATGATGTCCAGCAGTGAGCCCCAGGCGCCGGTACGGATGTAGGCCTGCTCGGCAAGGCGCAGCACTTCCGGATGACGTGGTGCGACTTCCAGCAGGCGGTCGATGCCGTGGCGAGCCGCGTGATTCTCATTACGTGCCAGCTGCAGACGAACGCGCGTGATTTCCACCGGAATCGGGTCGCCGTGAGCCAGCTCAGCCGCCCGTTCCAGGTGCTGATTGGCGCGTGCTTCATCACCGCGCTGCTGCGCTGCTTCGGCCGCCAGCAGATAGTTCACCACCGGCTGTTCGGCGTGGTCGGCGTTTTTCGACATCAGCTTTTCAACCTGCTGATAATCACCCTCTGCGAGCTTAAGCAGCGCCTGCTCGGTCTGTTTACGGGCGCGGCGGCGCTTACGGCCAACGAACCAGCCGCGCGTATGGGCACCGGTACGGAAAATACGGCGCAGGATCCACTCGATCGCAAACAGCACCACCACGCCGAGGATCAGAATGATCGTCAAACCCGTTACGCTGGTTTCAATGTTGTAGTTATCGGTCTGGATCAGGACGTAACCCTGATGACCCGCAAGCATGGGGCCCAGCACGATCCCGGCGATCAGCAGGATGAAGAGTAAGAGGACTTTTAGCATCATTACTCTCCTTGTGGTGCGCTTTCAGGCGCAGGATCCGGAGCAGGCGCCGCTCCGCTCGTCTGCTCTGCCGGTACACCCGGCTGTGCCAGCAGATTACGCACGCGCGTTTGCATCAGCTTCTCGAGAATCGGCTGGCTGGCCAGCTTATCCGGCACGTTCATGGTGATGTTCTGCTGGCTCAGCTTATCGATGTCTTCGAGGAAGGCGGTGGTCGTCGCATCATCGGTGTTGTAGTAGGCGCGGACCCACGTTGAGACGTTATCCAGCGCCTGCTTGTAGGTCTCTTCCTGATGACGCGGTACGGCCTGCGCCGCCACCAGCAGACGGGAACGAATGTTCTCGCGCAGATAGATGTCCTGGTTCGGTGCCAGCAGCGGCACGGCGGTTTCGTCGCGACGGCGGATAGTGATAAAGCTGTCCATAAAGTTCTGCCAGCTTTTCTGCAGGTTTATGCGCCATTCGCTCAGCGAGCTGGAAAGTTCGGTACCGTCGGAATCCATCGGGGAGTCGTCGTCGTTGTTATCCGCCAGCTGCAGGTTATCAATCTGATTCGAAAGCTGATTCACCTTGAGGATAATGCCGTCGTAGTCCACCTGTGTGACGGCGGAGAGGCTGGCGATGTCTTCGGTGATCGCGCGACGGGCGGTGATAAGGCTTGGATCGTTCATGTCTGCCAGGCTCGCATCGGCGCTTTTCAGCAGCGCCGCGGCAGTGGTGACGTCCTGATCGCTCCAGAGCTTACGTCCGGCGAGCTTCACCAGGAAGTCGGCCTGCGAGAGCAGCCAGGTTTTGGCATCGGTGCCGGAAATGGTGGCGACTTTCTGCTGTACTTCACCCAGCTGTTTGGTCAGCTCTTCCTGTTTGCTGTTCGCTTCGGCAAGCGCAGCGGCCTGCTGCTTAATCACGGCTTCCAGCTCGGTTTTCTGCGTCTCCTGCTCTTTTTGCAGGGCAGTGAGCTGATTCACCAGCGCATCGCTGGTGGACGTCTGGTTAGCGCCCTGTTGTTTCACCAGACCGTACAGGCCAACCCCTGCTGCCAGCGCGATGGCGATGGCAATCGCGCTCAGCGTGAGGCTCGTTTTGTTGCTGCCGTTTTTCTTCTCAGCGGTTTTCTCTGTCGTCTCTGGCTGTGGCGTCGTCTCCACAGTCTCCCTGGTCTCTTCAACCACGGCGGAGGATTTGTCGTGTTCCGTCATTATGGCTTCCCATTTGAGAGTTATTGTAATGCGCGCAGCAGCGCATCGTTGTCGGCGTTATCAGCGATCCGAATATCCTGCCAGCCCAGTTCCCGGGCATGGTTCGCCAGACGCTCACTGACGACCAGAAGCCGACAGCGGAGTAACCAGTTTTCGCGATACCAAAGCGGTATCAGCGACCAAAGCTGTTGTAACATTTCACCGCTGGTGACCACCAGCGTATTAATGCCGCGCGCGTGCCAGCGCATCGCCTCTTCCGCGCCATCGTAGTGTTTTGCACAGCGCTGATAGCACTCAATGAACGTCACGTCTGCACCACGTTCACGCAGCGTTTCGCCCAGCAGTTCGCGGCCACCATTACCGCGCAAAATGAGCGCACGCTTTCCGGCAACAGTTTGTAATTCAGGTAATTGTAGCAAGACTTCACTGATTTCCCGATCTAACGGGTAACGAACGTCCGCGCTGCTTACGGTATGCAGCGCCAGGGCCGTTGTGCGGCCAATCGCGAAATAGCGGGGGGCGGTTGGCCAGGTCAAACCCTGCTGTTGCAACTGCGCGTGGGCAAATTCCACGGCATGTTGCGACAGCGCAAACAGCAGGTCGCCGTCCTGAAGGGTATCCATCTGGTCGGCGAGCGCAGAGAGCTCGCGACCGGGGGAGAATTCTATGAGCGGAAAACTCCAGGCCACCTGCCCCAGTGCGCGCAGACGGCTCACTAATTGCTCTCCTGCGGGAGAAGGGCGGGTGACGAGAATACTCATGCAGGGGGTTCTCCATTATAAACGTCAGCCAGAATCTCGCGGGCGCCGTTATCCAGTAACTCTTCGGCCAGCGAAACGCCAAGCTGCTCGGCATCTTGCGCTTTACCGCGACGTTCGCCGCGTACCATCTGCGAACCGTCCGGGGCGCCCACCAGCGCGCGCAGCCACAGTTCGCCATTCGTCAATTCAGCATAGCTGCCAATTGGAACCTGGCATCCCCCTTCGAGGCGGGTATTCATCGCACGCTCGGCTTTTACGCGGGTAGCGGTATCGTCATGGTTCAGCGGTGCGAGCAGTTCGCGGGTACGCGCATCGTCCAGACGGCACTCGATGCCGACGGCACCCTGGCCCACGGCCGGCAGCGACAGCTCTGGCGGTAACGCCACGCGAATGCGCGACTCCAGCCCCAGACGCTTCAGGCCGGCAACGGCGAGGATAATGGCATCGTAATCGCCGTTATCCAGCTTGCCCAGACGCGTGCCGACGTTACCGCGCAGCGAGCGAATGATCAGGTCAGGACGACGTTCCGCCAGCTGACACTGACGGCGTAAACTGGACGTGCCAACCACGCTACCTTCTGGCAGCGCGTCGAGGGAGTCATAGTGGTTAGAGACAAACGCATCGCGCGGATCTTCGCGCTCGCAGATAGTCACCAGCCCCAGCCCTTCCGGGAACTCGACGGGTACGTCTTTCATCGAATGTACGGCGATATCGGCGCGGTTCTCAAGCAATGCCAGTTCCAGTTCTTTGACAAACAGGCCTTTGCCGCCCACTTTCGCCAGGGGCGTATCGAGGATCACGTCACCGCGCGTGACCATCGGTACCAGCTCGACGCGCAATCCACTGTGGCAGGCCTCAAGGCGCTGCTTCACATAATGTGCCTGCCAGAGCGCGAGAGGGCTTTGGCGTGTGGCAATTCTCAAAACATTGTCTAACATGCTTGTTACCGTCATTATCAATCGCTAACCATCCTAACATTGTTGACTCTGGGATGGCAGTTTTACGGTTGATGAAGCGTGAGAGGGACAAGGCGGCGTATTCGCCAGCCATAGCCGTATTCAGGAATTTACACGTACAGAACGGTGCTACACTTGTATGTAGTGCATCTTTCTTTACGGTCAACCGGCAAGGTGTTAAATTGATCACGTTTTAGACCATTTTTTCGTCGGTACCACCAAAAATGATAAGGGCGAAAAAGGGTAACGGTTATCTTTTTGAAATACTGCGGGTCCGCTGTTACTCGTGTTTTGAATAGCTGCGACACCCGGAAACATCAGGCGATACGTCTTGTACCTCTATATTGAGACTCTGAAACAGAGACTGGATGCCATAAATCAACTGCGTGTGGATCGCGCGCTTGCTGCTATGGGCCCTGCTTTCCAGCAGGTATACAGTCTGCTGCCGACATTATTGCACTATCACCACCCGCTGATGCCTGGCTACCTTGATGGTAACGTTCCCCAGGGCATTTGCCTTTTCACGCCTGATGAAACCCAACAGCATTATTTGAACGAGCTGGAACTCTACCGCGGCATGCCGCCACAGGAGTCCCCGAAAGGTGAACTGCCGATTACCGGCGTTTACTCAATGGGGAGCACCTCATCGGTAGGGCAAAGCTGTTCTTCGGACCTGGACATCTGGGTCTGCCATCAGTCCTGGCTCGATAACGACGAGCGTCAGCTGCTGCAGCGTAAATGCAGCCTGCTGGAGAGCTGGGCGGCATCGCTCGGTGTGGAAGTGAGCTTCTTCCTGATTGATGAAAACCGTTTCCGCCATAACGAAAGCGGCAGTCTGGGTGGTGAAGACTGCGGCTCGACTCAGCACATCTTATTGCTGGATGAATTTTACCGTACTGCTGTGCGCCTGGCCGGGAAGCGTATTCTGTGGAATATGGTCCCGTGCGAAGAAGAAGAGCATTACGATGATTACGTCATGTCGCTTTACGCGCAGGGCGTACTGACGCCAAACGAATGGCTGGACCTTGGCGGCCTGAGTTCCCTGTCAGCAGAAGAGTATTTCGGCGCAAGCCTCTGGCAGCTCTATAAGAGTATCGACTCACCGTACAAAGCGGTGCTGAAAACGCTGCTGCTTGAAGCCTATTCCTGGGAATACCCTACGCCGCGCCTGCTGGCGAAAGATATCAAGCAGCGTTTGCACGACGGGGAAATCGTCTCCTTCGGGCTGGACGCCTACTGCATGATGCTGGAGCGCGTGACCGAATACCTGAAAGCCATTGATGACACCACGCGTCTTGACCTGGTGCGTCGATGTTTCTATCTCAAAGTCTGTGAGAAATTGAGCCGCGAGCGCGCCTGCGTGGGCTGGCGTCGTGAAGTGGTCAGTCAGTTAGTGAAAGAGTGGGGATGGGACGAAGCGCGTCTGTCCATGCTCGACAACCGGGCCAACTGGAAAATCGATCAGGTGCGTGAAGCGCACAACGAACTGCTCGATGCGATGATGCAAAGCTACCGTAATCTGATCCGCTTTGCGCGCCGTAACAACCTCAGCGTTTCCGCCAGCCCGCAGGACATCGGGGTATTGACCCGTAAGCTGTACGCCGCGTTTGAAGCGCTGCCGGGCAAAGTCACCCTGGTTAACCCGCAGATTTCGCCTGACCTGTCAGAACCGAACCTGACCTTTATCTACGTGCCGCCGGGCCGCGCGAACCGCACCGGGTGGTATCTGTACAACCGTGCGCCAAGCATGGATTCAATCATCAGCCATCAGCCGCTGGAATATAACCGCTATCTGAACAAGCTGGTGGCCTGGGCCTGGTTTAACGGCCTGCTGACCTCGCGTACGCGCCTGTTTATCAAAGGCAACGAGGTGGTCGATCTCGCTAAGCTGCAGGAGATGGTCGCGGATGTGTCGCACCACTTCCCGCTGCATCTGCCTGCCCCAACGCCGAAAGCGCTCTACAGCCCGTGCGAGATTCGCCATCTGGCGATCATCGTCAACCTGGAATACGACCCGACGGCGGCCTTCCGCAATCAGGTGGTCCATTTTGACTTCCGCAAGCTGGACGTCTTTAGCTTTGGCGAGCAGCAAAACTGCCTGGTCGGCAGCGTGGACCTGCTCTATCGCAACTCGTGGAACGAAGTGCGTACCCTGCACTTCAACGGCGAGCAGGCGATGATCGAGGCGCTGAAAACCATCCTCGGCAAGATGCACCAGGATGCCGCGCCGCCGGACAGCGTGGAAGTGTTCTGCTACAGCCAGCACCTGCGTGGGTTGATTCGTACCCGCGTGCAGCAGCTGGTTTCTGAGTGTATCGAACTGCGTCTCTCCAGTACCCGTCAGGAAACCGGGCGCTTTAAAGCACTGCGCGTCTCCGGTCAGACCTGGGGCCTGTTCTTCGAGCGCCTGAACGTGTCGGTACAGAAGCTGGAAAACGCCATCGAATTCTACGGCGCGATTTCGCATAACAAGCTGCACGGTCTGTCGGTGCAGGTGGAAACCAACCACGTTAAGCTGCCGCAGGTGGTGGACGGCTTTGCCAGCGAAGGGATTATTCAGTTCTTCTTTGAAGAGTCGGGCGACGATGCCGGGTTCAACATCTACATTCTGGATGAGACCAACCGCGCCGAGGTGTATCACCATTGTGAAGGCAGTAAAGAGGAGCTGGTGCGCGACGTCAGCCGCTTCTACTCCTCTTCGCATGACCGCTTTACCTACGGCTCAAGCTTTATCAACTTTAACCTGCCGCAGTTCTACCAGATTGTGAACGTCGACGGCCGTACGCAGGTGATTCCGTTCCGCACCCAGGCCGTCACGCCTGCCGCGCCTGCCAATCAGGACACCGCGCCGCTGTTGCAGCAGTATTTTTCCTGACTCTTTTCGCCGGGTGGCGCTAACGCTTACCCGGCCTACGGTTCGAGCCGTTGTAGGCCCGGTAAGGCGTAGCCGCCACCGGGCGACAAAACTACCTGAAACTCACTGTCTCACCCGCCTGCGCGGTCGACGCCTGTTCCAGCAGATCCCAGAACGTTACGCCGCTGCGGTCGCAAACCCATTCCCCGTCTTTCAGATCGAAATGATAGCCGCCCTGTTTCGCGGCCAGCCAGACCTGGTGAAGCGGCTCCTGGCGGTTAATAATAATTTTGCTGCCATTTTCGAAGCTCAGGGTCAGAATACCGCCGTTAATTTCACAATCGATATCGCTGTCGCCGTCCCAGTCGTCAATACGCTCTTCGATGGTCATCCACAGGTTGTCGGCAAGGCGATGGAATTCACTGTCGTTCATGGTTTTGTTCCTGTTTTTCGTGATGCCGGCAGTATAACCCTAAATAATTCCCGTTGCAGGAAAGCGGCAAACTCTTGCTTTTGTGTCTTCTCCTGCGATGATAGAAACAGATTTGAACTTACGGGCAACTTTATAATGAAAAACGCTTTCCGAACGCTTGCCGTTCTCATCACGCTGTTTAGCCTGACTGGCTGCGGACTGAAGGGACCACTGTACTTCCCACCTGCGGATAAAACCGCACCGCCGCCGACGAAACCGGTTAACAGCGGCATTGAGTCTACCACGCCAAACACTAACGACCGTGGCGACAACGGTGGCCCGACTCAGGTTAATCTCTGACGACAACGTTCTGTACCCGCGCAATGGAGCAAATGATGCAGTTCTCTAAAATGCATGGCCTTGGCAACGATTTTATGGTCGTCGACGCGGTAACGCAGAATGTGTTTTTCTCCCCGGAACTGATCCGTCGCCTGGCGGATCGGCATCTGGGCGTGGGGTTCGATCAGCTGCTGGTGGTTGAGCCGCCGTACGACCCCGACCTCGATTTCCACTACCGTATTTTTAACGCGGACGGCAGCGAAGTTAACCAGTGCGGCAACGGCGCGCGCTGTTTCGCCCGCTTTGTGCGTCTGAAAGGGCTGACCAACAAGCGTGATATTCGCGTCAGCACGGCCAATGGTCGCATGGTGCTTAGCGTCACCGATGATGAGCTGGTGCGCGTGAACATGGGCGAGCCTAACTTCGAGCCCTCCGTCGTGCCGTTTCGCGCAAACAAAGCGGAAAAGACCTATATTATGCGTGCGGCCGAGCAGACAGTATTGTGCGGCGTCGTCTCAATGGGTAACCCACACTGCGTGATTCAGGTTGATGATGTGCAAACCGCCGCGGTCGAAACGCTCGGCCCGGTGCTGGAAAGCCACGAACGTTTCCCGGAGCGCGCGAACATCGGTTTTATGCAGGTGGTGAAGCGCGAGCACATTCGCCTGCGGGTTTACGAGCGCGGCGCGGGTGAGACTCAGGCCTGCGGAAGCGGTGCCTGTGCGGCGGTGGCCGTGGGCATCTCTCAGGGGTTACTGGCAGAAGAGGTTCGCGTGGAATTACCGGGCGGTCGGCTTGATATCGCCTGGAAAGGACCGGGTCATCCACTGTATATGACTGGCCCGGCGGCACATGTCTATGACGGGTTTATCCATCTATGAAACAACCAGGGGAAGAACTGCAGGAAACAGTGACGGAACTGGACGACAGAGCTGTTGTTGATTATCTGCTGCGCAATCCTGAGTTTTTTATTCGCAATGCACGCGTTGTCGAAGAGATGCGCGTGCCGCATCCGGTTCGCGGGACCGTGTCGCTGGTGGAATGGCACATGGCGCGCGCGCGCAACCACATCAACCAGCTCGAAGAGAACATGACGCTGCTGATGGAGCAGGCCAGCACCAACGAAAGCCTGTTCTATCGTCTGCTGCATCTGCAGGCGCGTCTGGCGTCGGCGCACAGTCTTGACGAGTTCCTCAGCCGCTTCCACCGCTGGGCTCGGGAGCTGGGGCTAGCAGGCGCAACGATTCGCCTGTTCCCTGACCGCTGGCGCATTGGCGCGCCGTCGGGGTTTACCCATCTGGCACTGAGCCGTCAGGCGTTTGAACCGCTGCGCATTCAGCGTCTGGGCCATGAGCACCACTATCTGGGGCCGCTGAACGGGCCTGAGCTACTGGTGGTGTTGCCGGAAGCCAAAGCGATTGGCTCGGTGGCGATGTCGCTGATGGGGCGCGACGGCGACCTGGGGGTCATGTTATTTACCAGCCGCGATGCGCATCACTATGAGCAAGGGCAAGCCACCCACCTGCTGCAGGAGATCGCCCTGATGCTGCCCGAGCTGCTGGAGCGCTGGATTGAGCGCGTATGACGGACGGACTGCTCGCTACTGACGTTTCGCGCTTTCTGCGCTATCTCGGCGTGGAACGCCATCTCAGCCCCATTACGCTGCTTAACTATCAGCGTCAGCTTGATGCCATCATGCAGATCGCCGACGAGATCGGCCTGAAAAGCTGGCAACAATGTGACGCTGCGACGGTACGCGGGTTCGTCGTGCGTAGCCGTAAAAAAAATCTCAGCCCGGCGAGCCTGGCGCTCAGGCTCTCAGCGCTGCGCAGTTTCTTCGACTGGCTGGTCAGCCAGGGCGGTTTAAAAGCCAACCCGGCAAAGGGCATCGCCACGCCGAAAGCCCCGCGCCATCTGCCCAAAAATATCGACGTCGACGACGTAAACCACCTGCTGGATATCGACCTTAACGATCCGCTTGCCGTACGCGACCGCGCGATGCTGGAGGTGATGTACGGCGCAGGCCTGCGTCTGTCTGAGCTCGTCAACCTTGACCTCAAGCATCTCGATCTGGAATCTGGTGAAGTGTGGGTGATGGGTAAGGGCAGCAAAGAGCGCCGCCTGCCGATTGGCCGCAACGCGGTCTCCTGGATTGAGCACTGGCTTGACCTGCGCGGGCTGTTTGGCTCCGACGAAGATGCGCTGTTCCTGTCGAAACTCGGCAAGCGGATCTCGGCGCGTAACGTGCAGAAGCGCTTTGCGGAGTGGGGCATTAAGCAGGGGCTGAACAGCCACGTGCATCCGCACAAGCTGCGCCACTCCTTTGCAACACATATGCTTGAGTCGAGCGGCGATCTGCGCGGCGTGCAGGAGCTCCTCGGGCACGCAAATCTGTCTACCACTCAAATCTATACTCACTTAGACTTCCAGCACCTTGCCTCGGTGTATGACGCGGCGCATCCACGCGCCAAACGGGGGAAATAATGCGTTTTTACCGCCCACTCGGTCAGATCTCAGCCCTGACGTTTGACCTTGATGACACCCTTTATGACAACCGCGAGGTGATCCTGCGTACCGAGCAGGAGTCGCTGGCGTTCGTGCAGAACTACCATCCCGCGCTGAAGGCGATACAGAACAAGGATTTCCAGAAGCTGCGCCAGTCCCTGCGGGAGACCGAGCCGGATATTTACCACGACGTGACCGAATGGCGTCGTCGTGCGGTAGAGCAGGCGATGCTCAACGTGGGTCTGAGCGTGCAGGACGCGGCCATCGGTGCCGAAGCGGCCATGGAAAACTTCGCCAAATGGCGCAGCCGTATCGACGTGCCGCAGGAAACCCACGACACGCTGGCGAAGCTTGCAGAAAAGTGGCCGCTGGTGGCCATCACCAACGGCAATGCCCAGCCGGAGCTGTTTGGCCTGAGTGATTATTTTGAGTTCGTGCTGCGTGCGGGTCCTCACGGGCGCGCGAAGCCGTTCAGTGACATGTACCATCTGGCGGCAGATAAGCTTAAGCTGCCGCTGGGTGAGATCCTGCACGTGGGGGATGACCTGACCACAGACGTGGCTGGCGCTATCCGCTGCGGCATGCAGGCCTGCTGGATCAAGCCGGAAAACGCTGACCTGATGATCGCCTCCGATAGCCGTCTTCTGCCGCACGTGGAAATTTCGCGGTTGGCATCCCTCACGACGCTGATATAATCATCAATTGTTCTGTATAAATTAACAGGGTTTTGGCGAATGCTATTCGCCTGCCCGACATGACGTGACGGTGCCAATGGACGTTTCTTACCTGCTCGACAGCCTTAATGACAAACAGCGTGACGCGGTTGCCGCCTCGCGCACCAACCTGCTGGTGCTGGCTGGGGCGGGCAGTGGTAAGACGCGCGTGCTGGTTCACCGTATCGCCTGGCTGCAGAGCGTGGAGAACTGCTCGCCGTACTCCATCATGGCGGTGACGTTCACCAACAAGGCGGCGGCGGAGATGCGCCACCGTATCGCCCAGCTGATGGGCACCAGCCAGGGCGGCATGTGGGTCGGTACCTTCCACGGCCTGGCGCACCGCCTGCTGCGTGCGCACCACATGGACGCCAACCTGCCGCAGGATTTTCAGATCCTCGACAGCGAAGACCAGCTCCGTCTGCTGAAGCGCCTGATCAAGGCGATGAACCTCGACGAGAAGCAGTGGCCGCCGCGTCAGGCGATGTGGTACATCAACGGTCAGAAAGACGAGGGGCTGCGCCCGCACCACATTCAGAGCTTCGGCAACCCGGTCGAGCAGACCTGGCAGAACGTCTACAAGGCCTATCAGGAAGCGTGCGATCGCGCCGGCCTGGTGGATTTTGCCGAGCTGCTGCTGCGCGCCCACGAGCTGTGGCTCAACAAGCCGCACATCCTGCAGCACTACCGTGAACGCTTCACCAATATCCTGGTGGATGAATTCCAGGATACCAACAACATCCAGTACGCGTGGATCCGCCTGCTGGCCGGTGATACCGGCAAGGTAATGATCGTGGGCGATGATGACCAGTCGATCTACGGCTGGCGCGGGGCGCAGGTGGAGAACATCCAGCGCTTCCTCAACGATTTTCCCGGCGCGGAAACTATCCGTCTGGAGCAGAACTACCGCTCAACCAGCAACATTCTGAGCGCGGCCAACGCCCTGATTGAGAACAACAACGGGCGTCTGGGTAAAAAGCTGTGGACCGACGGCGTCGACGGCGAACCGATTTCGATTTACTGCGCGTTTAACGAACTCGACGAAGCGCGCTTCGTGGTCAACCGCATCAAAACCTGGCAGGACAACGGCGGCGCGCTGGAGCAGTGCGCCATTCTTTACCGCAGCAACGCCCAGTCGCGCGTGCTGGAAGAGGCGCTGCTGCAGGTGAGCATGCCGTACCGGATTTACGGCGGCATGCGCTTCTTCGAACGTCAGGAAATCAAAGATGCGCTCTCGTATCTGCGTCTGATTGCCAACCGTAACGACGACGCGGCGTTTGAACGCGTGGTGAACACCCCAACCCGCGGGATTGGCGACCGTACGCTGGACGTGGTGCGTCAGGCCTCGCGCGACCGCCAGCTGACGCTGTGGCAGGCGTGCCGCGAGCTGCTGCAGGAAAAGGCCCTTGCCGGACGCGCGGCCAGCGCTCTACAGCGCTTCCTTGAGCTGATTGACGCCCTGGCGCAGGAAACCGCGGACATGCCGCTGCACGTGCAGACCGACCGGGTGATTAAAGACTCCGGCCTGCGCACCATGTACGAGCAGGAAAAAGGCGAGAAGGGCCAGACCCGAATTGAGAACTTAGAGGAACTGGTCACGGCAACGCGCCAGTTCAGCTACAACGAAGAAGACGAAGACCTGATGCCGCTGCAGGCGTTCCTCTCCCACGCCGCGCTGGAAGCGGGCGAAGGGCAGGCGGACACCTGGCAGGATGCGGTTCAGCTGATGACCCTGCACTCCGCCAAAGGTCTGGAGTTCCCGCAGGTGTTCATCGTCGGGATGGAAGAGGGGATGTTCCCGAGCCAGATGTCGCTGGATGAGGGCGGGCGTCTGGAAGAGGAGCGTCGTCTGGCCTACGTGGGTGTGACGCGCGCGATGCAAAAGCTGACGCTGACCTACGCCGAAACCCGCCGTCTGTACGGTAAAGAGGTCTACCACCGTCCGTCGCGCTTTATCGGTGAACTGCCGGAAGAGTGCGTGGAGGAGGTGCGTCTGCGGGCGAGCATCAGCCGTCCGGTCAGCCATCAGCGCATGGGCTCGCCGATTGCGGAAACCGATACCGGCTACAAGCTGGGCCAGCGCGTGCGCCATTCGAAGTTTGGCGAAGGTACCATTGTGAATCTGGAAGGCAGCGGCGAGCATAGCCGCCTGCAGGTGGCGTTCCAGGGGCAGGGGATCAAATGGCTGGTGGCGGCCTACGCCAAGCTGGAAACAGTCTAACATTCAGAAAAATATCATTATTTTGTAATAATCTGCTAGCCTTATACAGTGAAGGTCAATTAATGCCCTTCAGCGTTCCGTTGCGTGTTGACGCCGCAGTTATAGCTGGCGTAACATGCGCGCACGATTACGCTAAGAGGACATTCGCCTTGGACACACCCAGTAGATACTGGCTCAATTCCCTGTCATCCAGGAACAACTCCTAAGGCTATCTCCTCTTGCTGATGGCCTTAGTGGTTGTCAGCGACTGCTCTATTCCCGTCGCGCTGAGTCAGGCTGTTTAATGGTCTGAAACCCAATTTGTTTCTGTGTGCCCACCGAACTGTCCGATATTTTTTGCATTGGGAGTCCCGGTCATGTTGAGCGCATTTCAACTCGAAAATAACCGACTGACTCGGCTTGAAGCCGAAGAGTCACAGCCCCTCATTGATGCCGTATGGGTGGATCTGGTCGAGCCGGACGACGATGAGCGCCTTCGCGTACAATCTGAGCTGGGGCAAAGCCTGGCAACCCGCCCGGAACTGGAAGACATCGAAGCATCCGCCCGTTTTTTTGAAGACGAAGACGGTCTGCACATTCACTCCTTCTTCTTCTTTGAAGATGCGGAAGACCACGCGGGCAACTCCACCGTGGCGTTTACCATTCGCGACGGTCGTCTGTTTACCCTGCGCGAGCGTGAGCTACCGGCATTCCGCCTCTACCGCATGCGCGCCCGTAGCCAGGCGATGGTAGACGGCAACGCGTACGAGCTGCTGCTCGATCTGTTCGAGACCAAAATTGAACAGCTGGCGGATGAAATTGAAAACATCTACAGCGATCTGGAAAAGCTGAGCCGCGTGATCATGGAAGGCCATCAGGGCGACGAATATGACGAAGCGTTGTCCACGCTGGCAGAGCTGGAAGATATCGGCTGGAAGGTGCGTTTGTGTCTGATGGATACCCAGCGCGCGCTGAACTTCCTGGTGCGCAAGGCGCGTCTGCCGGGCGGTCAGCTGGAGCAGGCGCGTGAGATCTTACGAGATATCGAATCACTGCTGCCGCACAACGAATCCCTGTTCCAGAAGGTCAACTTCCTGATGCAGGCGGCGATGGGCTTTATCAACATCGAGCAGAACCGCATCATCAAGATCTTCTCGGTGGTTTCCGTGGTGTTCCTGCCGCCGACGCTAGTGGCATCCAGCTACGGGATGAACTTCGAGTTTATGCCGGAGCTGAAGTGGAGCTTTGGTTACCCGGGGGCGATTATCTTTATGATCCTCGCGGGGCTGGCGCCGTATCTCTATTTCAAACGCCGGAACTGGCTGTAAAAAACTGGCGGGTGGCGCTGCGCTTACCCGCCCTACGATCGAATTCCCTCTCCCTGTGGGAGAGGGTTAGGGTGAGGGCAACATCACAGCCCTTTGCGCATTCTGCGTTGGGTATAAATCGCATCCGCAACAAAGATCGCCAGCGCCACCCAGATAAAGGCGAACGTCACCATCTTATCCGCCCCCGGTACCTCTCCGTAAAACACCACTGCCAGCAGGAACATAAGCGTCGGGCCAATGTACTGGAAGAAGCCCAGCGTGGAGAGACGCAGACGCGTCGCGGCACCGGTGAAGCACAGCAGAGGAATGGTGGTCACCACGCCCGCCGCCATCAGCATCAGGTTCAGCGACCACGGGTTGCTGCCCATGTGGCTGGTTGGGCTGTCGGCGATGCCGAAGAGATAAATCGCCGCCACCGGCAGCAGCCAGAGGGTTTCAAACAGCATCCCCGTCTGCGCTTCCACCGCAATCTTCTTGCGTACCAGGCCGTAGAAGGCAAAGCTGAACGCCAGACCGAGGGCGATAATCGGCAGCGAGCCGAAGGTCCAGAGCTGCACCAGTACGCCGCAGAAGGCCAGAAGGACCGCTAACCACTGCATCCGGCGGAAGCGTTCGCCGAGGAAAATCATCCCCAGCACGATGTTCACCAGCGGGTTAATGAAGTACCCCAGGCTCGCTTCGAGCATGTGATGGTTATTCACCGCCCAGATAAACAGCAGCCAGTTACCGCCAATCAGCACCGCTGAGAGCGCCAGCAGGAAGACCTTTTTAGGGGTTTTAAACAGCGTTTTGACGCCCGACCACTGACGGCTGAGGCTCATCAGCGCGATCATAAAGAAGAATGACCAGATAACGCGATGAGTCAGGATCTCGTCAGCCGGAACGTAGGCGATAAGCTTGAAATACGCCGGGGCGATACCCCAAATAAAATAAGCGGCAAGGGCGAGTAAAACGCCCTGCCGCGTCTGTTTAGCATCCATCGGGAAAATCCGTTACAAAAAAGTGAATTAATTTTACCCGATTTTGCCGCCTCAACCCACCATATAAGTGGCGGTTGCGCTGGCGATATACACCTGTTCTTCGTTGTGTAACTCAACGCGCGCCACGGCGACTTTATTCCCCGCGCGCAGCAGGCTGCTGGTACAGGTAAAGCGATTTCCGCGTCCCGGACGAAGATAGTCGACGCGTAAGTCGATAGTACCCATTCGCGCCAGACGCTGGCGAAGTTCGTCTTCGTTGATGGTGTCATGGCGGGTCAGCGTACTGCCCACGCAGACCAGACCTGCCGCCACGTCCAGCGCGGAGGCAATCACACCTCCGTGCAAAATACTTTGCGCCCAGTTACCCACCATCATCGGCTGGTTGTTGAAGCTCAGTTGGGCAAAGTCTTTCTCGTAACGCTCCAGCTCCAGTCCCAGCGCGCGGTTAAACGGCATATGGTAAACAAAAATCTCGCCCACGAGTTTTAACACTTCTTCGGCGGTAAGCATGGCTGACATGAGGCATCACATCCTTATTGTTAACGAAATGTTGATTTTATGCCGCGGCAACAAGGAATGCCACTTTCAGAAACGAGGATGCAGCAGTTGTCGCAGAAGTCTGTAGAATGTCCGCCACATAACTATTCAGGTAATTTTACTCTTTTGCAGGAGAACACCACCGATGCGGACGTATCTGGCCTGGTTACTGGCGGCGGTTGCGCTGCCCTTCACAGCATATGCGCAGGAAGCGACGATCAAAGAGGTGCATGATAAACCTGCCGTTCACGGTAGCATTATCGCGAACCTTCTTCAGGAGCATGACAATCCGTTTACGCTCTATCCGTATGACACCAACTACGTGATTTACACCCAGACCAGCGATCTCAACAAAGAGGCGATAAGCTCCTATAACTGGTCCGATAATGCGCGTAAAGATGAGGTGAAGTTCCAGCTCAGCCTGGCATTCCCGTTCTGGCGCGGTATTCTGGGGCCGAACTCGGTTCTCGGGGCGTCTTACACGCAGAAATCCTGGTGGCAGCTCTCTAACAGCGGAGAATCCTCGCCGTTCCGTGAAACCAACTATGAGCCGCAGCTGTTCCTCGGTTTTGCAACGGATTATGAGTTTGCGGGCTGGACGCTGCGTGATGTCGAAGTGGGCTTTAACCATGATTCTAACGGACGTTCCGATCCCACCTCGCGCAGCTGGAACCGTGCCTATACGCGTCTGATGGCGCAGAACGGTAACTGGATGGTGGAAGTGAAGCCGTGGTATGTGGTGGGCGAAACCGATGACAACCCGGATATCACCAAATATATGGGCTATTACCAGCTCAAGGTCGGCTACCAGCTAGGTGATGCCGTGCTCAGCGCCAAAGGCCAGTACAACTGGAACACCGGCTACGGTGGTGCGGAAGTGGGCTTAAGCTATCCAATGACGAAGCATGTCCGCATCTATACCCAGGTGTACAGCGGTTACGGCGAGTCGCTTATCGATTACAACTTCAACCAGACCCGCATCGGCGTGGGCGTGATGCTGAACGATATTCTCTAGGCTGCTCGAATGTTTTTGCGTTAAACGTTGAAGTTTCTCTCTCAGGCGCTGAAAATAGCGCCTGTTTCATTTCAGGCATATGGGGTTAACGTGGCGCAGGCGGAAGTATTGAATCAGGAGTCGCTGGCTAAACAGGTTTTGCATGAAACCTTTGGCTACCAGCAGTTCCGCCCCGGCCAGGAAACCATCATTGAAACGGTGCTGGAAGGCCGTGACTGCCTGGTGGTGATGCCGACCGGCGGCGGTAAATCCCTCTGTTATCAGGTGCCCGCGCTGGTGCTTAACGGCCTGACGGTCGTGGTATCCCCGCTCATTTCGCTAATGAAAGACCAGGTTGACCAACTGCTCGCCAACGGCGTCGCGGCGGCCTGCCTTAACTCGACCCAAACCCGGGAGCAGCAGCAAGAGGTGATGGCCGGGTGCCGCACCGGGCAGATCCGCCTGCTGTATATCGCCCCGGAACGCCTGATGCTGGATAACTTCCTCGATCATCTGGCGCACTGGAACCCGGTACTGCTGGCGGTGGATGAAGCGCACTGTATCTCCCAGTGGGGACACGATTTCCGCCCGGAATACGCTGCCCTCGGCCAACTGCGTCAGCGCTTCCCCGAGCTGCCGTTTATGGCGCTCACCGCCACGGCGGATGACACCACGCGGCTGGATATCGTTCGCCTGCTGGGGCTGAACGACCCCTATATTCAGGTCAGCAGCTTCGACCGCCCTAACATCCGCTATATGCTGATGGAAAAGTTCAAGCCGCTGGATCAGCTCCTGCGCTACGTCCAGGAGCAGCGCGGCAAGTCCGGCATCATCTACTGCAACAGCCGTGCGAAGGTGGAAGACACCGCCGCGCGTCTGCAAAACCGCGGCTTTAGCGCCGCCGCGTATCACGCCGGGTTAGAGAACCACATCCGCGCCGACGTGCAGGAGAAATTCCAGCGCGACGACCTGCAAATCGTGGTTGCGACGGTGGCGTTCGGGATGGGGATTAACAAGCCGAACGTGCGCTTTGTGGTGCACTTCGACATCCCGCGCAATATCGAATCCTACTATCAGGAAACCGGTCGCGCCGGACGTGACGGTCTGCCTGCGGAAGCGATGCTGTTTTACGATCCGGCCGATATGGCGTGGCTGCGCCGCTGTCTGGAAGAGAAACCGCAGGGGCAGCTCCAGGATATTGAGCGCCACAAGCTCAACGCGATGGGCGCGTTTGCTGAAGCGCAAACCTGCCGCCGTCTGGTGCTGCTCAACTACTTTGGTGAAGGGCGCCAGGAGCCGTGCGGCAACTGCGATGTCTGCCTGGATCCGCCGAAACAGTACGATGGTCTGATGGACGCGCGTAAGGCGCTCTCGACCATTTACCGCGTGAATCAACGCTTCGGGATGGGCTACGTGGTGGAAGTGCTGCGCGGTGCCAACAATCAGCGTATCCGCGACATGGGCCACGACAAGCTGCCTGTCTACGGTATTGGCAAGGACCAGAGCCACGAGCACTGGGTGAGCATCATTCGCCAGCTCATTCACCTCGGCTTTGCCACGCAGAACATTGCCCAGCACTCCGCGCTTCAGCTCACGGAGGCCGCGCGTCCGGTGCTGCGCGGTGACGTTGAGCTCAAGCTCGCCGTGCCGCGCGTCATCGCCCTGAAGCCACGTGTGATGCAGAAATCCTACGGCGGCAACTACGACCGCAAGCTTTTCGCCAAACTGCGCAAGCTGCGTAAGGCCATCGCCGACGAAGAGAACATCCCGCCTTACGTGGTGTTCAACGACGCGACGCTCATCGAGATGGCCGAGCAGATGCCGCTCAGCGCCAGCGAGATGCTCAGCGTCAACGGCGTGGGGACGCGCAAGCTGGAGCGCTTCGGTAAAGAGTTTATGGCGCTCATCCGCTCTCACGCCGATGGTGATGATGAGGAGTAGTCAGCCGGGCGAAAAAGTGCCAGGATGATGACTCACTGAATTATTTCCCCGCGAGTTAATTATGTTGATGCTATTTCTCACCGTGGCGTTAGTGCACATCGTTGCGCTGATGAGCCCGGGACCGGACTTTTTCTTCGTGTCACAAACGGCCGTCAGCCGCTCCCGCAAAGAGGCGATGATGGGCGTGCTCGGTATCACCATGGGCGTTATGGTCTGGGCGGCAGTCGCGCTGCTCGGTCTGAACCTGATCCTGGCGAAGATGGCCTGGCTGCATAACATCATTATGGTCGGCGGCGGGCTGTACCTGTGCTGGATGGGCTACCAGATGCTGCGCGGGGCGCTGAAGAAAGAGCAGAAAAAACCGGAAGAGCCAAAGGTGGAGCTGGCAACGGGCGGCCGCAGCTTTGTAAAAGGGCTGCTGACCAATCTGGCGAACCCAAAAGCGATTATCTATTTCGGCTCCGTGTTCTCGCTGTTTGTCGGCGATAGCGTCGGTGCGGGCGCACGCTGGGGCATCTTCCTGCTGATCGTTGTTGAAACCTTTGCCTGGTTTACCATCGTGGCAAGCCTGTTCGCCTTACCGGCGATGCGCCGCGGCTACCAGCGTATCGCGAAGTGGATTGATGGCTTCGCCGGCGCGCTGTTCGCCGGCTTCGGCATTCATCTCATCATTTCTCGCTAAGCATGACGCGCTGACGCAAGCAGCGCGCCAACCAGCATAAACAGCGAGCCAAAGACTTTATTCAGGGCCTTCATCTGCTTAGGCCCTTTAATCCACGCCGCAATCCGCTGCGCCAGCGTCGCGTAACCAATCATCACGATGATATCGACAATAATGGTGGTCGCGCCCAGCACCACGTACTGCATCACCTGGGGCTGATGCGGCACGATAAACTGCGGGAACAGCGCGGCGAGGAACACGATGCTCTTCGGGTTGGTCAGGTTGACGAACACCGCACGCTTAAACAGATGGCCGCGGTTTTGCGTCTGCGCGAGCGTGTTCAGGTTGATGGAGCCTGCCGCGCGCCACTGCTGGATGCCGAGCCAAATCAGATACGCCGCCCCGGCCCATTTCAGCACCTCAAAGGCCAGTACCGAGCGGGAGAACAGAGTCCCCAGACCAATCCCAACCAGCACGATATGAATGCCCAGCCCGGTCTGCAAACCGGCAATTGACGCTGCCGCACCGCGATAGCCGTGGTTGATGGAGGTGGTCATGGTGTTAATGGCGCCCGAGCCCGGTGAAAGGCTAAGGATGATGGATGTCAGCAGGTAAGCGAACCACCACTCGAAGGTCATTTGAAACTCCCGAATCGTCTGTTTTTATGCCACAATACGCTATTGTTGAGTCATTTTGTGACCGGTTACGAAAAAACGATATTCCTTGGCTTAGGTGAGTAGAAACCCGATGTTTCAGCAGAAAAAGGACTGGGAAACACGAGAAAACGCATTTGCTGCTTTCTCCATGGGGCCGCTGACCGATTTCTGGCGCCAGCGTGAGGAAGATGAGTTTACGGGCGTCGGTGATATACCGGTACGCTTTGTGCGTTTTCACGATAAGAAAAATGACCGGGTCATCGTGGTCTGCCCCGGGCGTATCGAGAGCTACATCAAATACGCCGAACTGGCCTATGACCTGTTCCATCTGGGCTTCGATGTGTTGATTATCGATCACCGCGGGCAGGGGCTTTCTGGCCGCCTGCTATCGGATACGCATCGCGGCCACGTGGATAACTTCAGCGATTACGTCGACGATCTTGCCGCGTTCTGGCAGCAGGAGGTCGAGCCCGGCCCCTGGCGGAAGCGCTATATTCTGGCGCACTCGATGGGCGGTGCGATTTCAACGCTGTTTTTACAGCGCCACGCTCACCAGTGCGACGCCATTGCGCTCACCGCGCCGATGTATGGCATCGTCATGCGTTTTCCTGACTGGATGGTGCGTCATATTCTTGACTGGGCTGAGGGCCATCAGCGCATTCGGGAAGGCTATGCCATCGGGACGGGACGCTGGCGGGCACTGCCGTTTGCGATGAACGTTCTGACCCACAGTCGCCAGCGGTATCGTCGTAACCTGCGTTTTTATGCCGATGAACCGCGCCTGCGCGTGGGGGGCCCGACCTACCACTGGGTGCGGGAAGGTATCCTTGCCGGTGAGCAGGTTCTGGCGGGTGTCGGCAATGACGATACACCAACACTCCTGATTCAGGCGGAAGAAGAGCGTGTGGTGGATAACCGCATGCATGACCGCTATTCTGAACTGCGTGCGGCCGCCGGTCACCCTTGTGAAGGGGGAAAACCGCTGGTCATTAACGGCGCGTACCATGAGATCCTTTTTGAAAAGGACGCTATGCGCTCAGTCGCGCTCAACGCCATTGTTGAATTTTTCAACAGGCATAATTGATTATTGTTTTCCACCAGAGGTTGAAATCCCTATGTACCAGGTTGTTGCATCTGATTTAGATGGCACGCTGCTTTCCCCTGACCACACCCTGTCGCCTTACGCGAAAGAGACCCTAAAGCTGCTGACGGCACGGGGCGTGAACTTTGTGTTTGCCACCGGCCGCCACCACGTCGACGTGGGGCAGATCCGCGATAATCTTGAGATCAAATCGTACATGATCACCTCCAACGGTGCGCGCGTGCATGATACCAACGGCAACCTGATCTTCACCCACAACCTGGATCGCGATATTGCCGCCGATCTGTTTGGCGTGGTGCACAATAATCCGGCTATCGTCACCAACGTTTATCGTGACGACGACTGGTTCATGAACCGCCACCGCCCGGATGAAATGCGTTTCTTCAAAGAAGCGGTATTTAACTACTCCCTGTACGAGCCGGGTCTGCTGGAGCCGGAGGGGATCAGTAAGGTGTTCTTTACCTGCGACAGCCATGAAGAACTGCTCCCGCTGGAACAGGCAATCAACGCCCGCTGGGGCGATCGCGTCAATGTGAGCTTCTCAACCCTGACCTGTCTGGAAGTGATGGCGGGTGGCGTCTCCAAAGGCCACGCGCTGGAAGCCGTCGCGAAACGTCTGGGCTTTGAGCTGAAAGACTGTATCGCCTTTGGTGACGGCATGAACGATGCCGAAATGCTGTCGATGGCAGGCAAGGGCTGCATTATGGAGAATGCGCACCAGCGCCTGAAAGATTTGCACCCGGAGCTGGAAGTGATCGGCACCAACGCAGACAATGCGGTACCGAAATACCTGCGCAAACTGTTCCTTGAATAATCTTCATTTGATTGTTTATTGCTCAGATGTCAACCAAAGAGTTCGCTACAATGCCTCTCCTTCTTTCTGAGAGACAAGCATTGTGGCGCTACTCATTATCACCACTATCCTGTGGGCCTTCTCCTTTAGCCTGATTGGCGAATACCTTGCCGGTTCGGTCGACAGCTACTTCTCGGTGCTGATGCGCGTGGGGCTGGCGGCGCTGGTATTCCTGCCGTTTCTGCGCACGCGCGGGCAATCGCTGAAAACGATTGTGCTGTACATGCTGGTGGGGGCGATGCAGCTCGGCATCATGTACCTGTTCAGCTTCCGGGCTTACGTCTATCTGTCCGTCTCGGAATTCCTGCTCTTTACCGTGCTGACGCCGCTCTACATCACGCTGATATACGATCTGCTGAGTAAACGCCGCCTGCGCTGGGGATACCTGCTTAGCGCGGCGCTGGCGGTGATTGGCGCGGCGATTATTCGCTACGACAAAGTCAGCGATCACTTCTGGACCGGACTGATGTTCGTCCAGCTCGCCAATATCAGTTTCGCCATCGGCATGGTGGGCTATAAGCGCCTGATGGAAACCCGCCCGATGCCGCAGCATAACGCGTTCGCCTGGTTTTATATGGGCGCCGCGATTGTCGCAGTGGCGGCGTGGTTTATGCTCGGTAACCCGCACAAGCTGCCGACCACCGCCGTGCAGTGGGGCGTGCTGATCTGGCTGGGCGTCGTGGCTTCCGGGTTGGGGTACTTCATGTGGAACTACGGCGCGACGCAGGTCGACGCCGGTACGCTGGGGATCATGAACAATGTGCATGTCCCGGCTGGGTTGTTGGTCAACCTCGCCATCTGGCAGCAACAGCCGCACTGGCCGAGCTTCCTTATTGGGGGAGCGGTGATCCTGGCTTCGCTGTGGGTCCATCGCCGCTGGGTCGCTCCGCGCTCCGCACAAACGGAAGATGGTCGCACGCGTGGTTCCGCGCTGAGCGAATAAACGCCTCCGTAATCGGCTGACGCTGCTCGCCATCGCGCACGGCGGCGTACAGTCGGCTCCACAGTCCTTCACCCAGGGTTTTGGTCTGCACAAGACCCTGGCGTTCAAAGCTCTCTACCACCCAGTGCGGCAGCGCCGCGATACCCATTCTGGCCGCCACCATCTGAATCAACAGCAGGGTGTTATCCACGCTTTTCAGCTGCGGACTGATGCCCGCGGGCTGCAGGAAGTGGCGCCAGATATCCAGACGACTGCGCTGAACCGGGTAAATCAGCAGCGTTTCCGTCGCCAGGTCTTCCGGCGTGATGCGCGTTTTCGCCGCCAGCGGATGATCCGGTGCCAGGACCAGGCGCACTTCATAATCAAACATCGGCGAATAGTGCAGGCCGCTGCGCGGCAGGATGTCAGAGGTCATCACCAGGTCCAGCTCGCCCTGCTGCAGGGACGGCTGCGGATCAAAGGTCACGCCGGATTTGAAGTCCATCTCCACCTGCGGCCACTTCTGGCGGAAGTTCTCAAGCGCGGGGGTCAGCCACTGAATACAGCTGTGGCACTCAATGGCGATACGCAGCGTGGTTTGTTGCGGTTCGTTACACGCCTGCAGCGCGCTGGCGATTTGCGGCAGGACCTGATTCGCCAGCTGCAACAGGATCTCACCTTGCGGCGTAAAGCGCAGGGGCTGGCTCTTACGCACAAAAAGACGGAAGCCGAGTCGTTGTTCCAGATCGCTGAACTGGTGAGAAAGGGCGGACTGGGTCTGGTGCAGCGTGGCAGCCGCAGCCGCGAGCGAGCCGCAGTTCCGCAACGCTTGTAGCGTTTTCAGGTGTTTTATCTCGATCATGAAAGTCCTTCACTTCGCCATGAACATATTGCGCTTGAGGAATATACAGTAACTGCCAATTATGGATGTGTAAACATCTGGACGGCTAAAATCCTTCGTCTTTTAAATTTATGGTGCGTTGGCTGCGTTTACCCACCCCGGTCACTTACTCATGTAAGCTCCCGGGGATGAGCAAACTTGCCGCCTTCCCTAAATTCAAAATCCAAAGGATTTACAATTAATTAGAGGAAGAAAACATGACAATCCGCAATCACACACTCGGTTTCCCTCGCGTTGGCCTGCGTCGCGAACTGAAAAAAGCGCAAGAAAGCTACTGGGCGGGGAACGCCACCCGTGAAGAACTGCTGGCGGTGGGACGCGAGTTGCGCGCTCGTCACTGGGCTCAGCAAAAACAGGCGGGCATTGACCTGTTGCCGGTGGGCGATTTCGCCTGGTACGACCATGTTCTGACGACCAGCCTGCTGCTTGGCAACGTGCCGGCTCGTCATCAGAACAAAGATGGATCGGTAGATATCGATACCCTGTTCCGCATCGGCCGTGGCCGTGCGCCAACGGGTGAGCCAGCGGCAGCGGCGGAAATGACCAAGTGGTTCAACACCAACTATCACTATATGGTGCCGGAGTTCGTGAAAGGTCAGCAGTTCAGGCTGACCTGGACGCAGCTTCTGGATGAAGTGGACGAAGCGCTGGCGCTGGGCCATCAGGTGAAACCGGTTCTGCTCGGGCCGGTAACGTACCTGTGGCTGGGTAAAGTAAAAGGCGAGCAGTTTGACCGACTCAGCCTGCTGAAGGACATTCTGCCGGTCTACAAACAGGTGCTGATTGAGCTGGGCAAACGCGGCATTCAGTGGGTGCAAATCGACGAGCCGGCGCTGGTGCTCGAACTGCCCAAGGTTTGGCACGATGCCTTCAAACCGGCGTATGACGCGCTGGCGGGGCAAGTGAAGCTGCTGCTGACCACCTATTTCGAAGGCGTAACGCCGAACCTTAACACCATTACCGCGTTGCCGGTTCAGGGTCTGCACGTTGACCTCGTACACGGTAAAGACGATGTGGCGGAGCTGCATAAGCGCCTGCCTGTGGACTGGCTGCTTTCCGCCGGGCTGATTAACGGTCGTAACGTCTGGCGTGCCGATCTCACCGGGAAATACGCTCAAATAAAAGACATCGTCGGCAAACGTGAGCTGTGGGTGGCTTCGTCCTGCTCCCTGCTGCACAGCCCGATCGATTTGAGCGTCGAAACCCGTCTGGATGCTGAGGTGAAAAGCTGGTTTGCCTTCGCCCTGCAAAAATGTGAAGAGCTGACGCTGCTGCGCGATGCGCTGAACAGCGGCGACACGGCGGCGATCGCCGAATGGAGCGCACCGATCCAGGCGCGTCGTCACTCGGCGCGTGTGCATAACCCGGCGGTGGAAAAACGTCTGGCGGCCATCACCGCCCAGGACAGCCAGCGTCAGAGCCCGTATGAAGTCCGCGCTGAAGCGCAGCGTGCCCGCTTCAACCTGCCTGCGTGGCCGACCACCACCATAGGTTCCTTCCCGCAAACCACCGAAATCCGTGGCCTGCGTCTGGACTTCAAAAAGGGCAATCTGGATGCGAATCACTACCGCACCGGTATTGCCGAACACATCAAGCAGGCGATTATCGAGCAGGAGCGGCTGGGTCTGGACGTGCTGGTGCACGGTGAGGCCGAGCGTAACGACATGGTGGAATACTTCGGTGAGCATCTCGACGGCTTTGTGTTTACCCAAAACGGCTGGGTGCAGAGCTATGGCTCCCGCTGCGTGAAGCCACCAGTGGTTATCGGTGACGTCAGCCGCCCGGAAGCGATCACCGTGGAATGGGCGAAATACGCGCAGTCCCTCACGGACAAGCCGGTGAAAGGCATGCTCACTGGTCCGGTGACCATTCTTTGCTGGTCCTTCCCGCGTGAAGACGTGACCCGTGAAACCATCGCCAAACAGATTGCCCTGGCACTGCGTGATGAAGTGGCGGATCTGGAAGCAGCAGGCATTGGCATTATTCAGATTGACGAACCGGCCCTGCGCGAAGGTCTGCCGCTGCGCCGCAGCGACTGGGATGCCTACCTGCAGTGGGGTGTGGAAGCGTTCCGCATCAACGCCGCGGTGGCGAAGGACGACACCCAGATCCACACCCACATGTGTTACTGCGAATTTAATGACATCATGGATTCGATTGCCGCGCTGGACGCCGACGTGATCACCATTGAGACGTCGCGCTCTGACATGGAGCTGCTGGAGTCGTTTGAAGAATTCGACTACCCGAACGAAATCGGGCCGGGCGTGTACGACATTCACTCCCCGAACGTGCCGAGCGTGGAGTGGATTGAAGCCCTGCTGAAAAAAGCGGCCCAGCGCATTCCGGCTGAGCGCCTGTGGGTGAATCCGGACTGCGGCCTGAAAACCCGCGGCTGGCCGGAGACGCGTGCGGCGCTGGCGAACATGGTGAAGGCAGCACAGAAGTTGCGTCAGGCATAATTGTGACGCGCGATGGCCGGGTGCCAGCCCGGCCTTATCGTACTTAGCTCAGGTCTGCGCCATTGCTGGCAATCACTTTTTGGTACCACCAAAAGGAGTCTTTTTTCAGCCGTTTCAACGTACCGTTTCCTTCATCGTCCTGATCGACATAGATAAAACCGTAGCGTTTGGACATCTGCGAGGTGCCCGCGCTAATGATGTCGATACAGCCCCACGTGGTGAACCCCATCACCTCCACGCCTTCATTAATCGCGGCCAGCGTTTGCGCGAAGTGTGCGCGGAAATAGTCGATGCGATAGCTATCGTGGATCCTGCCGTTTTCGACTACATCCTTCGCGCCCAGACCGTTTTCAACGATAAACAGCGGCTTTCGGTAACGGTCATACAGCTCCAGCAGCGAGATTTTCAACCCAAGCGGATCAATCTGCCATCCCCATTCGGATGCAGGCAGATACGGGTTTTTCACACCGAGAACGGTATTCCCGGGAATGCGTTCGGCGTCAGGCTGAGTGGATTCGGTCATCGACATGTAATAGCTGAAGGAGACGAAATCGACGGTATGCGCCTTTAAAATACGCCGATCGTCAGGGTGCATTTCAATATGGATATTTCGTCGTTCCAGATCGCGCAGGATCAGCGGCGGATAGTCGCCAAATACCTGCACGTCGGCATAAAAATAGTTTTCCAGGTTTTTCTTCAGCGTGGCTTCAATGTCTTCCGGACGGCAGCTGCGCGGATAGGTCGTCAGCTTCGTCAGCATGCACCCGACCTGGCTGCCCGGAATTTTGGCGTGGCAGTCTCGGGTGACCAGTGCAGATGCGACAAACTGATGGTGCAGACCCTGATAGATATCCTGTTTCGCGTTGCCCGGCGCGCTTTTCTCTTCGCGAATGCCCGCGGTCGTAAAGGGATGGCGGTGAATACTGTCTATTTCATTGAAGGTTAGCCAGTAACGCACCAGCTCTTTGTAGCGGTCGAAACAAACATTGCTGAAGCGAACAAAGGCATCAACCACATTACGATGCACCCAGCCGTTATATTTTTCGCTCAGCGCCAGCGGCATTTCGTAGTGGGAAAGGGTGACCAGCGGCTCGATGTTATGACGACGCAGCTCGCGGAACAGTTCTTCATAAAACTGCAGCCCGGCCTCGTTTGGCGCGGCGTCCTCGCCGGTCGGGAAAATACGCGACCAGGCAATGGATACGCGCAGCACCTTAAAACCCATCTCAGCAAACAGCGCGACGTCGTCTTTATAGTGGTGATAAAAATCGATGCCGCGGCGTTTCGGGTACAGCGCATCATTTTTACCTTCAAACGCGTCGCGGATATTCTCGTCCGTCAGGGCCATGTGGCCGCTGTAATCTTTCACGGAGAGGTTGGGTTTCCAGGCGACAGCGTCGGCAACGGACGGCCCTTTGCCGTCCACGTTCCATGCGCCTTCGGCCTGGTTGGCGGCAATCGCGCCGCCCCATAAAAAACCGTGTGGAAACGCGAGGGAATTGTCCATAACACGCACTCCTTATGCGTCATGATGATGGGAAAGGCTTACCCTTTTTTACCACCGTACTGACGGAACCACGTAAGCATCCGCTGCCATCCATCTTTCGCCGATTCAGCGTGATAGCTCGGACGATAGTCGGCGTTAAACGCATGCCCGGCATCCGGGTAAACTACAATCTCCGCCTTCGCATTTGCCGCGCGGAGCGCATGGCGCATGGTTTCTACCGAATCCAGCGAAATACCGGTGTCCTGACCGCCGTAAAGCCCTAACACGGGGGCATTCAACTCGGTGGCGATATCAACCGGATGTTTCGGTGAATTCAGCGTTTTTTCACCCACCAGTTTGCCGTACCAGGCGACAGCGGCTTTGAGCTGCGGGTTATGCGCGGCATACAGCCAGCTAATGCGTCCGCCCCAGCAGAAACCGGTGACCAGCAGACGATGGGGATCGCCCCCGTTGCGCGCCGCCCAGCTGGCGACGTGGTCGAGGTCGGCCAGCACCTGCGCGTCCGGGACTTTGCTGACCAGGTTGCTGAGCAATGTAGGAATATCGCTGTAGTCGTTCGGATCGCCCTGACGGAAGTAGAGCTCTGGCGCAACGGCCAGATACCCTTCCAGCGCCAGCCGGCGGCAGAGGTCGCGAATGTGTTCGTGAACACCAAATATCTCCTGAATCACAATCACGATGGGCAGCGGGCCGTCTGCCGATTTTGGTCGTGCGTGATAAGCAGGCATATTCTCCCCCTGCGAGGGAATAGAGGTCTCACCCGCCGTGATGGCGTCTTCAGATGTTGAGACGATGGTTGAGGCATGCGGGGCCGCAGCAGGTGCAAAACCAGTTTTTTCAGTCATGGCATTCTCCGTACCAATCAGTTAGCGCAAAGGTAAATATAGACACCAGGTTAACAACTCACAGTGCCTTAAACGGTCTATCTTTTGTGCAGCACCTGACGATATAACTTGTTAATGTGATGTGAATCACCTTTTTATGGAAATCAAATGTAATCATTTTCATTCATGGTGAGGTGCGTCACGAAAATATACTTACTGCTTCTGTAAAGTACCGTTTTACTTCTTCTGACTAACCGACCCACAGAGGAGTCACCTATGTCTAAGTCTGATGTTTTTCATCTCGGCCTCACTAAAAACGATTTACAAGGGGCTACGCTCGCTATCGTCCCTGGCGATCCTGAGCGTGTGGAAAAGATCGCCGCGCTGATGGATAAGCCGGTCAAGCTGGCTGCCCATCGTGAGTTCACCACCTGGCGCGCAGAGCTGGATGGCAAAGCGGTGATCGTGTGCTCTACCGGTATCGGTGGTCCGTCTACGTCTATTGCTGTTGAAGAGCTGGCGCAGCTGGGCATTCGTACTTTCCTGCGTATCGGTACCACCGGCGCTATCCAGCCGCACATCAACGTCGGCGACGTGCTGGTCACGACCGCGTCCGTCCGTCTGGACGGTGCAAGCCTGCACTTTGCACCGATGGAATTCCCGGCAGTGGCGGATTTCGAATGCACCACCGCGCTGGTTGAAGCCGCGAAATCCGTGGGCGCAACCACCCACGTAGGCGTAACCGCCTCTTCCGACACCTTCTACCCGGGCCAGGAGCGTTACGACACCTTCTCTGGCCGCGTGGTAAGCCGCTTCAAAGGCTCCATGGAAGAGTGGCAGTCAATGGGCGTGATGAACTACGAAATGGAATCCGCCACGCTGCTGACCATGTGCGCAAGCCAGGGTCTGCGTGCCGGTATGGTGGCGGGCGTTATCGTCAACCGTACCCAGCAGGAGATCCCGAACGCCGAAACCATGAAGCAGACCGAAAGCCATGCAGTGAAAATCGTGGTTGAAGCCGCGCGTCGCCTGATCTAGTCCCTTCCTTTCTAAATCAAAGGCCGACACGTTCGGCCTTTATTTTTTGCGTAGCGCCTCGCAGGAAAACCCTTTCAAACTGGACGTTTATACAGCACAATCTTATTTTGTGCGGGTAATACGTTGATGCAGGGGGCATTGTGGATATCTCAATCCTGATTTATGCAGTGATTGCGCTGGCGGGCGTGGCGATAGGCTGGCTGATGTCCAGTTATCAGCATGCGCAGCAGAAGGCCGATCAGCTGGCTGAACGTGAAGAGATCGTCGCCGATTTAAGCGCGGCCAGGCAGCAGCTTGCCCTGAGTGAACACTGGCGCGACGAGTGTGAACTGCTCAACAACGAACTGCGCAATCTCCGAGATATCAACACCTCGCTGGAGGCCGATCTCCGCGAAGTGACCACCCGCCTTGAATCCACTCAGCTGCATGCGGAAGACAAAATCCGCCAGATGATCAACAGCGAGCAGCGCCTCAGCGAACAGTTTGAGAACCTCGCCAACCGTATTTTCGAGCACAGCAACCGTCGCGTTGACGAACAGAACCGCCAGAGCCTTAACAGCCTGCTGACGCCGCTGCGTGAACAGCTGGACGGTTTTCGTCGTCAGGTGCAGGACAGTTTTGGTCAGGAAGCCCGCGAGCGGCACACCCTGGCGCATGAGATTCGCAATCTCCAGCAGCTGAATGCCCAGATGGCGCAGGAAGCGGTCAACCTGACCCGCGCGCTCAAAGGGGATAACAAAACCCAGGGCAACTGGGGAGAAGTGGTGCTGACCCGCGTACTGGAAGCCTCCGGCCTGCGGGAAGGATATGAATACGAAACGCAGGTGAGTATCGAAAACGACGCCCGCTCTCGCATGCAGCCGGATGTGATTGTGCGGCTGCCGCAGGGTAAAGATGTGGTGATTGACGCCAAAATGACCCTGGTGGCGTATGAGCGTTACTTCAACGCGGAGGATGACTACACCCGCGAATCGGCGCTGCAGGAGCACATTGCCTCCGTGCGTAACCACATTCGCCTGCTCGGCAGAAAAGACTATCAGCAGTTGCCGGGTCTTCGCTCGCTGGACTATGTCCTGATGTTTATTCCGGTAGAGCCCGCGTTTCTGCTGGCACTCGACAGGCAGCCTGAACTCATCACCGAAGCGCTCAAAAATAACATTATGCTGGTCAGCCCTACCACGTTGCTGGTGGCGTTACGTACCATTGCGAACCTGTGGCGCTATGAGCACCAGAGCCGCAACGCGCAGCAGATTGCCGATCGTGCCAGCAAGCTGTACGACAAAATGCGCCTCTTCGTGGACGACATGTCCTCAGTCGGGCAGAGCCTGGATCGTGCGCAGGATAACTACCGCCAGGCGATGAAAAAACTCACCTCGGGACGCGGCAATCTGCTGGCGCAGGCCGAATCATTCCGCAGCCTGGGGGTAGAGGTTAAACGCGAGATTCATCCGGAATTGGTGGAACAGGCCACCGCCCAGGACGACGAGTTTCGCCTGCGAGAAGGTGCGGACGAACAAAAGACAAACAGTGAAGACAATACGTTAGCGGTGGATTTATCACCAGACGAGACTCCGGCGCGTTTCTTTCGCGGTGGTTGAAACGTAGGGCAAACGCGCCCAATCTGTTACACTTCACGAACATTTTACTGATAAGCAGGCTCTGAGATGGCTGACGATTCACAAGACACAACGCACTTTGGCTTTCAGACTGTCGCCAAAGCGCAGAAAGCTGACATGGTGGCCCACGTATTTCATTCCGTGGCGGCGAAGTACGATGTAATGAATGACCTGATGTCGTTCGGCATTCATCGCTTGTGGAAGCGCTTCACCATTGACTGTAGCGGCGTACGTCGCGGACAAACGGTGCTGGATTTAGCCGGCGGTACGGGCGATTTAACCGCGAAATTCTCCCGTCTGGTGGGCGAAACCGGGCGCGTTGTCCTCGCCGATATTAATGACTCCATGCTGAAAATGGGCCGCGAAAAGCTGCGTAACATCGGCGTGGTGGGGAATGTGGAATATGTTCAGGCAAACGCCGAAGCGCTGCCGTTCCCGGACAATACCTTTGACTGCATCACGATCTCCTTCGGTCTGCGTAACGTGACCGATAAAGAAAAGGCGCTGCGCTCCATGTACCGCGTGCTGAAACCGGGTGGACGCCTGCTGGTGCTCGAGTTCTCGAAACCGATCATTGAGCCGCTGAGCAAAGCCTACGACGCCTATTCCTTCCACGTGCTGCCGCGCATCGGCGAGCTGGTGGCGAATGATGCGGAAAGTTACCGCTATCTGGCGGAATCTATCCGTATGCACCCGGATCAGGACACCTTAAAAGCCATGATGCAGGATGCAGAATTTGAGAACGTTGAATATTTCAACCTGACGGCGGGTGTCGTCGCGCTGCATCGCGGTTACAAATTCTGAGTGGAGGTGTCCCGTGCCCTTTAAACCCTTAGTCTCCGCAGGCATCGAGAATGTACTGAACGCTTTCCTGTATCGCGCTCCGGCGCTGAAAGCTGCGCGTCAGCGGCTAAACGGGAAGGTATTGCGCATTGTTTTAAAAGAGTTATCGACGCCGCTTGTACTGGTCTTCAGCGAACGCCAGCTTGACGTACTGGGGGAGTGGGAAGGTGAAGCTGACTGCTCGGTCATCACGCACATGAGCGTGCTGCCAAAACTGCGCGATCGCCAGCAATTAACGGCGCTTATCCGCAGCGGTGAGCTGGAAGTAGAAGGCGACATTCAGGTCGTGCAGAACTTCGTTGCGCTCACCGATCTGGCGGAGTTCGACCCGGCAGAGCTGCTCGTGCCTTTTATCGGCGACATCGCCGCCGAAGGCATCGGGAAAGTCCTTCAGGGTGGCTCCTCCTTTGCGCGTAAAAGCCTGCAACGTCAGCAACGCTATGCGGCGGAAGTGCTGACGGAGGAGTGGCGAATGGCGCCCGGTCCACTGGAAGTGGCGTGGTTTGCGGAAGAGACCGCTGCTGTTGAACGTGCGGTTGATGCGTTAACCAAACGGCTGGAAAAACTGGAGGGCAAATGACGCCTGGTGAAATTCGGCGCCTCTATTTTATTATTCGCACCTTTTTGAGCTACGGGCTCGACGAGCTTATCCCCAAAATGCGTATCACGCTGCCGCTTCGTATCTGGCGGCGGATGCTGTTCTGGATGCCCAATCGCCATAAAGGTCAACCGCTGGGTGAGCGTCTTCGCCTGGCGCTGCAGGAGCTCGGTCCGGTTTGGATTAAATTTGGACAGATGCTGTCGACCCGTCGCGATCTCTTCCCGCCGCTGATTGCTGATGAACTCGCGATGCTGCAGGACCGCGTCGCACCGTTTGACGGCGCGCGCGCGAAAAAGCAAATTGAAGAGGCGATGGGAAATGTACCCGTCGAGACCTGGTTTGACGATTTCGACATTCACCCACTGGCATCGGCCTCTATCGCGCAGGTGCATACCGCGCGTCTGAAAGAAAACGGCAAAGAAGTTGTTATTAAGGTCATTCGTCCGGACATCCTGCCCATCATCAAAGCAGACATGAAGCTGATTTATCGTCTGGCGCGCTGGGTACCACGCTTGCTGCCGGACGGGCGTCGCCTTCGTCCACTGGAAGTGGTGCGGGAATATGAAAAAACGCTGATTGATGAGCTTAACCTGCTGCGCGAATCGGCAAACGCCATTCAGCTGCGTCGCAACTTTGAAAACAGCCCGATGCTCTATGTCCCTGAAGTCTATTCTGACTACTGCAGCCAGAACATGATGGTGATGGAGCGAATCTACGGTATTCCGGTTTCGGATGTGGTGGCCCTGGAGAAGCAGGGAACGAACATGAAGCTGTTGGCCGAGCGTGGGGTACAGGTCTTCTTTACCCAGGTGTTCCGCGACAGCTTTTTCCATGCGGACATGCATCCGGGCAATATCTTCGTGAGCTACGAACACCCTGAGGATCCGAAGTACATCGGTATCGACTGCGGGATTGTGGGGTCGCTGAACAAGGAAGATAAACGGTATCTGGCAGAGAACTTCATCGCGTTCTTCAACCGCGACTACCGTAAGGTGGCCGAGCTGCACGTCGATTCAGGCTGGGTGCCGCCGGACACCAACGTCGAGGAGTTCGAGTTCGCGATCCGGACCGTTTGTGAACCGATTTTTGAAAAACCGCTGGCGGAAATCTCCTTCGGGCACGTGCTGTTAAACCTGTTCAACACGGCTCGCCGCTTTAATATGGAAGTTCAGCCACAGCTAGTTTTACTTCAGAAAACATTACTTTACGTTGAGGGTGTAGGCCGACAGCTCTATCCTCAGTTAGACTTGTGGAAGACCGCGAAACCTTTCCTTGAGTCCTGGATTAAGGATCAGGTTGGTATTCCGGCGCTGGTGCGCTCGCTGAAAGAGAAAGGCCCGTTCTGGATAGAAAAAATGCCTGAAATTCCTGAACTGGTTTATGACAGTTTGCGTCAGAGCAAGAACCTTCAGCACAGCATGGATAAAATCGCCCGCGAGCTTCAGTCCAGCCGGGTTCGCCAGGGCCAGTCACGCTATCTCTTTGGGATTGGCGCAACGCTGCTGTTGAGCGGTACGCTGCTGCTGATCAACCGTCCGGACTGGCAGATGATGCCCGCCTGGCTGATGGCCGCCGGGGTGGTTGTCTGGCTTGCCGGATGGCGAAAAACGCGCTGAGTTTGCGTCGCTATCGACGGGTCGCATACGTATAATGCGACCTGACTAATTAATCATCTATCCCTGAGGAACATGTATGGGTGGTATCAGTATCTGGCAATTGTTGATCATTGCCGTCATCGTCGTGCTGCTGTTTGGCACCAAAAAGCTCGGTTCTATTGGTTCCGACCTGGGCGCGTCTATCAAAGGCTTCAAGAAAGCGATGAGCGATGATGAGAGCAAGCAGGATAAAACCAGCCAGGACGCTGATTTTACTGCTAAGTCCATCGCCGATAAGCAGGAAGAAGCCAAAAAGGAAGACGCTAAACGCCACGATAAAGAGCAGGTGTAAGTCGTGTTCGACATTGGTTTTAGTGAGCTCCTGCTGGTCTTTGTGATTGGCCTGATTGTGCTGGGGCCGCAGCGTCTGCCGGTGGCGGTGAAGACCGTTGCGGGCTGGGTTCGTGCGCTGAGATCGCTGGCATCGACCGTTCAGAATGAGCTGGCGCAGGAGCTTAAGCTGCAGGAATTTCAGGAAAGCCTTAAAAAGGTCGAGAAGGCGAGCATGGATAACCTGACGCCGGAACTGAAAGCGTCAATGGATGAGCTGCGCGAAGCGGCGGAATCCATGAAGCGCTCCTACAGCGTTAACGATCCTGAAAAAGCGAGCGATGAAGCGAACACCATCCATAACCCGGTGGTGAAGGGCAGCGAGGAGCAGCGCGAGGGCGTAACGCCTGCCAGCGCAGAACATCAGGCTGCCGCGCCAGAACAGACGCCGCAGGAAACCGAAGTGAAAAAACAGGTGCAGCCGGAAGAGCCGGTGGCAAAAACGGCGGAAGTGAAGCACGCTGCGTCCGTTTCCGAATCATCCCCCTCGTCGAGTGATAAAGCGTAAACATGGCAGTAGATGATACTCAACCGCTGATTGCGCACCTCATTGAGCTGCGTAAGCGCCTGTTAAACTGCATTATTGCGGTTTTACTCATATTCCTGTGCCTGGTCTATTTTGCCAACGATATCTATCAGGTGGTCTCTGCACCGCTGATTAAGCAGATGCCGCTGGGCGCAACGATGATTGCAACAGACGTTGCTTCTCCGTTCTTTACCCCCATCAAGCTGACCTTCTGGGTGTCGTTGATTGCCTCAGCGCCGGTCATTCTTTATCAGGTGTGGGCGTTTGTGGCGCCAGCACTGTATAAGCACGAACGCAAGCTGGTGATCCCGCTGCTGGTCTCCAGCTCGCTGCTGTTCTATATCGGCATGGCGTTTGCCTATTTCGTTGTCTTCCCGCTGGCCTTCGGCTTCCTGACGCATACCGCGCCGGAAGGGGTCCAGGTGTCGACGGATATCGCCAGCTACCTCAGCTTTGTGATGGCGTTATTTATGGCGTTTGGCGTGGCATTCGAAGTGCCGGTGGCCATTGTGCTGCTTTGCTGGGTAGGGGTAACAACCCCGGATGACCTGCGTAAGAAGCGTCCGTATATCCTGGTGGGCGCCTTTGTGGTCGGCATGCTGCTGACACCGCCGGATGTGTTCTCGCAGACGCTGCTGGCCATACCGATGTACTGCCTGTTTGAGGTCGGCGTCTTCTTCTCAAGGTTCTACGTGGGTAAAGGGCGTCGGTCGGATGACGAAGACGATACGTCCGACAAGACCACTGAAGAGTAAAACCAGCCGCCCGTCAGGGCGGTTGTTATATGGGGATTCACATGTTTGATATCGGACTCAACCTGACCAGTTCGCAGTTTGCGAAAGATCGCGATGAGGTGGTTGCGCGCGCGTTTGCTGCCGGGGTGAAAGGGCTGCTGCTGACGGGCACCAACCTGCATGAGAGCGAGCAGGCGCAGCAGCTGGCGCAACGCTACGATCGCTGTTGGTCTACTGCTGGTGTACATCCTCACGACAGTAGCCAGTGGACCCCGGAAAGTGGCGACACCCTGTACAGGCTGGCGAAGACGCCAGAAGTGGTAGCGATCGGCGAATGCGGTCTCGATTTCAACCGTAACTTTTCCACGCCTGAAGAGCAGGAAAAAGCATTCACTGCCCAGCTTGCGCTGGCGGCAGAGCTTGGAATGCCCGTATTTATGCACTGCCGCGACGCGCATGAGCGTTTCCTGGCACTTCTGGATCCGTGGCTGGAGAAACTGCCCGGCGCGGTACTCCACTGCTTTACCGGTTCACGACAGGAAGCACTGGATTGCCTGAAGCGAGGGCTTTATCTGGGTGTTACTGGCTGGGTTTGCGATGAGCGTCGCGGGCTCGAACTTCGGGAGCTGTTGCCAGCGATCCCGGCTGACCGGTTGCTCCTTGAAACCGATGCACCCTATCTGCTACCGCGCGATATGAAACCCAAACCGGCATCGCGGCGAAATGAGCCCGCGTATCTGGGGCACATTGTTGAGAGCGTTGCGAAGTGGCGCGGAGAGGATCCGCACTGGCTTTCGGCGCAGACGGATAACAACGTGCGTAATCTGTTCGGAATAAACGTTTAAAGTTTGCGGAAGTCGGTGTTTTTAACGCTCTGCAGCACCTGCTTGTTCAGCAGATTGAGCAACAGCATAGAGCGCGCTTCTCCGTCCGGCTCGGCAAAAATCGCCTGCAGACCTTCGAAAGCGCCTTCGGTAATTACGACGCTATCGCCCGTGTAAGGGGTTTCGGGGTCGGTGATCCCTTCAGGCTGTTGATAAATCGACAGCTGATGAATGACCGTCGACGGAACCGTTGCCGGGTGAGCACCAAAACGAACGAAGTGGCTGACGCCACGCGTGGCGCTGATGGTGGTGGTGTGGATGACTTCCGGGTCGAACTCCACGAACAGGTAGTTCGGGAACAACGGCTCACTGACGGTTGTGCGCTTCCCGCGCTGCATTTTTTCAAGCGTGATCACGGGTGTCAGGCAATTTACAGACTGACGTTCAAGATGTTCCTGCGCGCGCTGAAGTTGCCCGCGTTTGCAATACAGTAAATACCAGGCCTGCATAATCACTCTTTCCCTTAGTTCGGGGCGCAAGCATATCAAAACCCTGGCGGGATCGCTAAGTTGATTATAATGGGCGAAAATGGGACAGAACGCATAACTTCACGCTAATTTAACAAAATTACAGCATCAAGCAGGCTTACGCCGTATAATGAAGCGCTTACAGAGAGGCCATGATTAACTGCATGAAATACCACGATCTCCGCGACTTCCTGACGCTGCTGGAAAAGCAGGGTGAACTCAAACGTATTACACTTCCTGTTGATCCTTATCTGGAGATGACAGAAATTGCTGACCGCACCCTGCGTGCCGGTGGCCCCGCGTTACTGTTTGAAAATCCGAAAGGGTACTCCATGCCGGTGCTGTGCAACCTGTTTGGTACACCGCGTCGCGTCGCACTGGGGATGGGGCAGGAAGACGTCACGGCGCTGCGCGAAGTCGGTAAGCTGCTGGCGTTTCTGAAAGAGCCGGAGCCACCGAAAGGCTTCCGCGATCTGTTCGACAAACTGCCGCAGTTTAAGCAGGTGCTGAACATGCCCACTAAACGCCTGCGCGGCGCGCCGTGCCAGCAGAAGGTGCTGGAAGGCGATGCGGTTGATCTGACCAAAATCCCTGTCATGCAGTGCTGGCCGGAAGATGCTGCGCCGCTGATCACCTGGGGGCTCACCGTTACGCGCGGCCCGCACAAAGAGCGGCAAAACCTCGGTATTTACCGCCAGCAGCTGATTGGCAAGAATAAACTCATCATGCGCTGGCTGTCGCATCGCGGCGGCGCGCTGGATTTCCAGGAGTGGTGTGCTGCGCATCCGGGTGAACGTTTCCCGGTGTCCGTTGCTTTAGGCGCCGATCCGGCCACCATTCTGGGAGCCGTCACCCCCGTGCCGGATACCCTTTCTGAATATGCGTTTGCAGGCCTGCTGCGCGGAACGAAAACCGAAGTCGTGAAGTGTATCTCTAACGATCTCGAAGTTCCGGCCAGTGCCGAAATTGTGCTTGAGGGTTACCTTGAGCAGGGTGAAATGGCGCCAGAAGGCCCTTACGGCGACCACACCGGCTATTACAACGAGGTGGATAACTTCCCGGTGTTTACCGTGACGCACATTACGCAGCGTGAAGATGCGATTTATCACTCCACGTATACCGGACGTCCACCGGACGAACCGGCGGTGCTGGGCGTGGCGCTGAATGAAGTGTTTGTGCCGATCCTGCAAAAGCAGTTTCCGGAAATAGTTGATTTTTATCTGCCGCCTGAAGGATGCTCGTATCGCATGGCGGTGGTCACGATGAAGAAGCAGTATCCTGGTCATGCTAAACGCGTGATGATGGGCGTATGGTCTTTCCTGCGCCAGTTTATGTATACCAAATTTGTTATTGTCTGCGATGATGACGTTAACGCCCGCGACTGGAATGACGTAATCTGGGCCATTACCACGCGAATGGACCCGGCGCGCGATACGGTGTTAGTCGAAAACACGCCGATTGATTATCTGGATTTTGCCTCGCCGGTTTCCGGTCTTGGCTCAAAGATGGGACTGGATGCCACAAATAAATGGCCTGGCGAAACCGACCGTGAATGGGGTCGCCCGATCAAAAAAGATCCTGCTGTGACCGCGCGCATTGACGCGATCTGGGACGAGCTGGCCATAATGAATAACGGTAAACCCTGAGCTGACCGTTAAGCCCTATAGACTTCCCGACAGAGAGAGCGAATGACAACCTTAAGCTGTAAAGTGACCTCGGTAGATGCCATCACCGACACCGTATATCGCGTCCGTTTAGTGCCAGAAGCGCCATTCTCTTTCCGCGCGGGTCAGTACCTGATGGTTGTGATGGATGAGCGTGATAAGCGTCCTTTCTCTATGGCCTCCACGCCAGCGGAGCAGGAATTTATTGAGCTTCATATTGGTGCGTCAGAGCTTAACCTGTATGCGATGGCGGTGATGGATCGCATCCTGAAGGAACGTGAAATCGTGGTGGATATTCCGCACGGTGATGCGTGGCTGCGCGATGACGAAGACCGTCCGCTGATCCTGATCGCTGGCGGTACGGGCTTCTCTTATGTGCGCTCTATTCTGTTGACCGCACTGGCGCGTAACCCGGACCGGGACATCACCATTTACTGGGGTGGCCGCGAAGAGAAACATCTGTACGATCTGTCTGAACTGGAAGCGCTGAGCGTCACCCATCCTAACCTGCGCATTGAGCCGGTGGTTGAGCAGCCGGAAGAGGGCTGGCGCGGGCGTAGCGGTACGGTGCTGACGGCGGTGCTGCAGGATCACGGTACGCTGGCTGGGCACGATATCTATATCGCTGGCCGTTTCGAGATGGCGAAAATCGCCCGCGATCTGTTCTGTAACGAACGTGATGCGCGTGAAGACCGCCTGTTTGGCGATGCGTTTGCCTTCATTTAAATAAAAAACCCGCCCCTGACAGGCGGGAAGAACGGCAACTAAACTCTCTCTTCGCCAGTGACGCCACTGGCGGCGAGGTACCTCTCTTAGGCCGGGAAAGCGCAGCGCCTCCCGGCAAAAGCCCGATGGCGCGATGCTTATCGGGCCTACGTATTAGACCTACACTCTCTCAAACACCGTCGCGATACCCTGACCCAGCCCGATACACATCGTTGCCAGACCAAACTGGGCATCTTTGCGTTCCATCAGGTTGATCAGCGTCGTGCTGATGCGCGCCCCGGAGCAGCCCAGCGGGTGACCTAGGGCGATCGCGCCGCCGTTGAGGTTAATCTTCTCGTCGATCTGCTCCATCAGCCCCAGATCTTTAATGCACGGCAGGATCTGTGCGGCGAAGGCTTCATTCATCTCAAACAGATCGATGTCGCTGGCGGTTAATCCCGCTTTTTTCAGCGCCAGCTTCGAGGCCGGAACCGGGCCGTAGCCCATGATTGACGGATCGCAGCCCACGACCGCCATCGAACGTACCCGAGCGCGAGGGGTTAAGCCCAGCTCGCGGGCACGGCTTTCGCTCATCACCAGCATCGCCGCGGCACCGTCGGACAGGGCGGACGACGTTCCCGCCGTGACCGTACCGGTGACCGGATCAAACGCCGGGCGCAGGGTAGACAGCGCTTCGACCGTGGTTTCCGGGCGGATGACTTCGTCGTAGCTGAACTGCTTCAGTACACCGTCTGCGTCGTGACCGCCGGTCGGGATGATCTCATTCTTAAAGGCACCGGACTGTGTCGCCGCCCATGCGCGAGCGTGAGAGCGCGCGGCAAAGGCATCCTGCATTTCACGGCTGATGCCGTGCAGACGAGAAAGCATCTCGGCGGTCAGACCCATCATCCCCGCGGCTTTCGCCACGTTACGGCTCATCCCCGGGTGGAAATCGACCCCGTGGCTCATCGGCACATGGCCCATGTGCTCAACGCCGCCCACCAGACAGGCCTGCGCATCGCCGGTCATGATCATGCGCGCCGCGTCGTGCAGCGCCTGCATTGACGAACCGCACAGGCGGTTCACGGTGACGGCCGGAACCGAATGCGGGATCTCCGCCAGCAGCGACGCGTTACGGGCGATATTGAAACCTTGCTCCAGGGTCTGCTGCACGCAGCCCCAGTAGATATCGTCCAGCGCAGCAGGATCCAGCGCCGGGTTACGCGCCAGCAGGCTACGCATCAGATGCGCGGAGAGGTCTTCCGCACGCACGTTACGGAACGCGCCGCCTTTTGAACGGCCCATCGGGGTGCGAATCGCATCAACAATGACAACCTTTTCCATTGTGACTCCTTAAGCCGTTTTCAGCTCGCCAACCGGACGGGCTGGCTCAACTGCTGGATAGTAGGGTTCGTTATGGCGCGCTTTGTTACGCAGCCCTTCCGGCACTTCATACAGCGGGCCGAGGTGCTGATACTGCTGAGCCATATCGAGATAGCGGGCGCTGCCGAGCGTGTCCAGCCAGCGGAACGCGCCGCCGTGGAACGGAGGGAAGCCCAGGCCGTATACCAGCGCCATATCCGCTTCCGCCGGGCTGGCGATAATGCCTTCTTCGAGGCAACGCACCACTTCGTTGATCATCGGGATCATCATGCGGGCGATGATCTCGTCGTCGGTGAAGTCGCGTTTCGGCAGGCTAACGTCGGCCAGCAGGCCATCCACCGCGGCGTCTTCTTCTTTCTTCGGTTTGCCTTTGCTGTCTTCTTTATAGCGCCAGAAGCCCAGACCGTTTTTCTGACCGAAGCGGTTAGCGTCGAACAGCGCGTCAATGGCGTCGCGATAATCTTTCTGCATACGCTGCGGGAAGCCTGCCGCCATTACCGCCTGGGCGTGGTGGGCGGTATCAATGCCGACCACGTCCAGCAGATACGCCGGGCCCATCGGCCAGCCGAACTGTTTTTCCATCACTTTGTCGATTTTGCGGAAGTCCGCGCCGTCGCGCAGCAGCTGGCTGAAACCGGCGAAGTAAGGGAACAGCACGCGGTTGACGAAGAAGCCCGGGCAGTCGTTAACGACGATCGGCGTTTTGCCCATCTTGCTGGCCCAGGCCACCACTTTAGCGATGGTTTCGTCAGAGGTTTTTTCCCCACGGATCACTTCGACCAGCGGCATACGGTGTACCGGGTTGAAGAAGTGCATACCGCAGAAGTTTTCCGGACGCTTCAGCACGCTCGCCAGTTCGCTGATTGGAATGGTGGAGGTGTTAGAGGCCAGCACGGTCTCAGGACGAACCTTGTCTTCCGTTTCCGCCAGCACCGCTTTTTTAACCTTCGGGTTCTCGACGACGGCTTCGACCACCACGTCGACACGGTCGAAACCGCTGTATTCCAGCACGGGCTGAATGGTGGAGATCACGCCTGCAAGCTTCAGCCCGTCAATTTTTCCGCGTTCCAGCTGTTTATTCAGCAGCTTGGCCGCTTCGGTCATGCCCAGCGTCAGGGATTTCTCGCTGATGTCTTTCATCACTACCGGCACGCCTTTCCAGGCCGACTGGTATGCGATGCCGCCACCCATAATGCCCGCGCCGAGTACCGCCGCATGTTTTGGCGTCTCAACGTTTTTAGTCAGCTGTTTGGCTTTACCTTTTACGAACTGATCGTTAAGGAAGATACCGACCAGCGCGCGAGCTTCATTGGTATGCGCCAGCGGGACAAAGCTCTGATTTTCGAGCTTCAGCGCGTCATCACGTCCGAGACGGGCAGCCGCTTCAATGGTTTTCACCGCCGTGATTGGCGCCGGGTAGTGTTTACCCGCCGTCTGCATGACCATGCCTTTGGCGATGGTGAAGCTCATGGTGGCTTCAATTTTGCTGAGTTTTAACGGTTCCAGCTTCGGCTGGCGTTTGGCTCTCCAGTCGAGATCGCCGTTAATCGCCTGACGCAGAATGGCGACAGCACCTTCAACCAGCTTCTCAGGTTTCACAACGCCGTCGACCAGGCCGATTTTCTGCGCCTGTTCTGCGCCGACGTCTTTACCTGCGGCAATGATCTCCAGCGCGCTGTCGGCACCCAGCATGCGCGGCATACGCACGGAGCCGCCAAAGCCCGGCATGATGCCCAGCTTGGTTTCCGGCAGGCCGATGCGCAGGTCCGGCGTCGCCAGGCGATAGTCGGTCGCCAGCACGCACTCGCAGCCACCGCCCAGCGCATAGCCGTTAACGGCGGAAATGGTCGGGACAGGCAGATCTTCCAGACGATTAAAGACGCTGTTGGCAAAGTGCAGCCACTGGCTCAGCTGTTCTTCCGGGACCAGGAAAAGCGAAAGGAACTCGGTGATATCGGCACCGACGATAAAGGCCGCTTTGTTCGAACGCAGCAGCAGCCCTTTTAATTCAGGTTGTTTTTCAAGAATATCCAGCGCCTGGCCAAGACTGGCCACCGTCGCGGTATCAAGCTTGTTCACTGAGCCGGGGGCATCGAACACCAGTTCGGCAATGCCATCTTCCAGCCAGTTGAGGTACAGGGTGTCGCCTTTGTAGAGCATGTCAGTCTCCTGAATCCAGCAATTGGATCTGGTCATACCAGATGAATCGGAGTGTGGGATTTATGTTAATAAAATGCAAATTACTCATTAAGAAAATGCTGCATTGATCACGGTCGGTGGAAATCACGCAGCCGGAGTGAGGTGTGCTAAGATGCGATGACTTGAGGTCAAAAAAATGAAAGGAAGAATGATGGACTCACTGGCTTCGCTTTATAAAAATCATATCGTTACCCTACAAGAACGTACCCGCGATGTACTGGCCCGCTTTAAGCTGGATGCGCTGCTGATCCACTCCGGCGAGCTGATGAATACCTTTCTGGATGACCACGCTTATCCGTTTAAGGTGAACCCGCAGTTTAAAGCCTGGGTACCGGTGACGCAGGTTCCAAATTGCTGGCTGCTGGTGGATGGCGTGAACAAACCGAAACTGTGGTTCTACCTGCCGGTCGATTACTGGCACAACGTAGAACCGCTGCCGACCTCTTTCTGGACGGAAGAGATAGAAGTGATTGCACTGCCGAAAGCGGATGGTATTGGCAGCCAACTGCCTGCCGCGCGCGGCAACATCGGCTACATTGGCCCTGTTCCGGAGCGTGCGCTGAGTCTGGATATTCCGGCAGACAAACTCAATCCGAAAGGGGTGCTGGATTACCTGCACTATTACCGCGCATATAAAACCGACTATGAACTTTACTGCATGCGTGAAGCGCAAAAAACGGCGGTGAACGGCCACCGTGCCGCGCACGAAGCGTTCCAGTCGGGGATGAGCGAGTTCGACATCAATCAGGCCTATCTGACCGCGACAGGCCACCGTGATACCGACGTGCCGTACAGCAACATTGTCGCGCTCAACGAGCACGCGTCTGTGCTTCACTACACCAAACTGGATCACCATGTTCCGTCGGAAATGCGCAGCTTCCTGCTGGACGCAGGGGCAGAGTATAACGGCTACGCGGCTGACCTGACCCGTACCTGGGCGGCGAATGCGGACACCGATTTCGCGCAGCTGATTAAAGACGTGAACGATGAACAGCTGGCGCTGATTGGCACCATGAAGGCGGGCACCAGCTATGTGGATTACCACATCCAGTTCCATCAGCGCATCGCCAAACTGCTGCGTAAGCACCAGATTGTGAAAGACATGAGCGAAGAGGCGATGGTCGAGAACGATCTGACCGGGCCCTTCATGCCGCACGGCATTGGTCACCCGCTGGGCCTGCAGGTGCACGACGTTGCGGGCTTTATGCAGGATGATACCGGTACACATCTGGCGGCACCGTCTAAATATCCTTACCTGCGCTGCACCCGCATTCTGGAACCGCGCATGGTGCTGACGATTGAACCGGGGATCTACTTTATCGAATCCCTGCTGGCGCCGTGGCGTGAAGGCCAGTTCAGCAAGCACTTCAACTGGGAAAAAATTGAAGCGCTGAAGCCGTTTGGCGGTATTCGTATCGAAGATAACGTGGTGGTTCACGAAAACGGTATCGAGAATATGACGCGAGACCTGAAGCTGGCCTGATGGAAAGCTGGCTGATACCGGCTGAACCGGTCACCTTTGTTGAGGAAATCAAGAAAAGCCGCTTTATTACGCTGCTGGCTCATACCGATGGCGTAGAGGCGGCAAAAGCGTTTGTCGAGTCCGTCCGGGCTGAGCATCCTGACGCCCGTCACCACTGCGTGGCGTGGGTAGCAGGGCCGCCGGACGATTCGCAGCAGCTGGGGTTTTCCGATGACGGTGAACCGGCGGGCACGGCCGGTAAACCCATGCTCTCCCAGCTAATGGGCAGCGGCGTGGGCGAAATAACCGCCGTGGTGGTGCGCTACTACGGCGGCATTTTGTTAGGCACCGGTGGGCTGGTTAAAGCCTATGGTGGGGGCGTACAGCAGGCGCTTAATATGCTGGTCACTACCCGCAAAACGCCGCTTACCGAATATACTTTATTATGCGATTACGCCCAGCTATCGGGTATTGAAGCGCTTCTGAGGCAGTTTAACGGTGTCATCGCACACAGTGAATATCAGGCAATGGTGCAATTACGCGTGGCGCTTCCTCAGGCGGAACTGGCTGCTTTTTCAGCAAAACTGGCAGATTTTAGTCGTGGTTCGTTGCAATTGCTGCCGATTGAAGAATAATCCCCACCTCACTTTTGAATACCAAAGGAAGCGGCAGAGATGCATTTTCGTGCCATAACCCGAATCGTTGGACTGCTGGTCATACTCTTTTCCGGGACGATGATTCTCCCTGGACTGGTGGCGCTTATCTACCGGGACGGCGCGGGGCGGGCATTTACCCAGACCTTCTTTGTCGCGCTGGCGATTGGCTCGCTGCTGTGGTGGCCAAACCGTCGCCAGAAAGGTGAGCTGAAATCTCGCGAAGGGTTTCTGATTGTGGTCCTGTTCTGGACGGTGCTGGGGAGCGTCGGTTCGCTGCCCTTTATCTTCTCTGAACAGCCTAACCTGAGCATCACGGATGCCTTCTTTGAATCCTTCTCCGGCTTAACGACGACCGGGGCGACGACGCTGGTAGGACTGGATTCGCTGCCGCACGCGATTCTCTTTTATCGTCAGATGCTGCAGTGGTTCGGCGGTATGGGGATCATCGTCCTGGCGGTGGCCATTCTGCCTATTCTGGGCGTTGGTGGGATGCAGCTCTATCGCGCCGAAATGCCCGGACCGCTGAAAGATAACAAGATGCGCCCGCGTATTGCTGAGACGGCGAAAACTCTCTGGCTTATCTATGTCTTGCTGACGGTGGCCTGTGCGCTGGCGCTATGGTTTGCCGGGATGCCCGCTTTCGACGCCATCGGACACAGCTTCGCGACGATTGCTATCGGCGGGTTCTCCACCCACGATGCCAGCATCGGCTACTTCGACAGCCCAACGATTAACACGATTATTGCCATTTTCCTGCTGATCTCTGGCTGTAACTATGGCCTGCACTTCTCTTTACTGAGCGGGCGCAGCCTGAAGGTGTACTGGCGTGACCCTGAGTTCCGCATGTTCATTGGCGTCCAGCTGACGCTGGTGATCATCTGTACCCTGGTGCTGTGGTTCCATGATGTTTACAACTCCGCGTTGACCACGCTAAACCAGGCCTTCTTCCAGGTGGTATCGATGGCGACGACCGCCGGGTTTACTACGGACAGCATCGCGCGCTGGCCGCTGTTCCTGCCGGTGCTTCTGCTCTGTTCCGCGTTTATCGGCGGCTGTGCGGGGTCGACGGGCGGTGGCCTGAAGGTGATCCGTATTCTGCTGCTATTCAAGCAGGGCAACCGTGAGCTGAAGCGTCTGGTCCACCCGAACGCGGTCTACAGCATCAAGCTGGGTAACCGCGCGCTGCCGGAACGTATCCTCGAAGCGGTGTGGGGGTTCTTCTCGGCGTATGCGCTGGTCTTTATCGTCAGTATGCTGGCGATTATCGCGACGGGAGTGGATGATTTCTCCGCCTTTGCGTCGGTCGTCGCAACATTGAACAACCTTGGGCCTGGCCTGGGGGTTGTGGCGGATAACTTTGCCAGTATGAACCCGGTCGCGAAATGGATCCTCATCGCCAATATGCTGTTTGGTCGTCTTGAGGTCTTTACGCTGCTGGTGCTGTTCACCCCTACATTCTGGCGCGAGTAAGGAGCCGTTGATGAAAACACTGATTCTTTTCTCTACGCGAGACGGGCAAACGCGTGAGATTGCCGCGTATCTGGCATCTGAATTAAAAGAGCTGGGGATTTACTCTGATGTGGTGAACCTGAACCGTGCTGAGCAGATAAGCTGGCAGGATTACGACCGCGTGGTAATTGGTGCATCTATTCGTTACGGGCATTTCCATCCGGCGCTGGATCGCTTTGTGAAAAAGCATACGGCGGTGCTCAACAAATTGCCCGGTGCGTTTTACTCGGTCAATCTGGTCGCGCGTAAACCCGAGAAGCGCACGCCGCAGACCAACAGCTACACGCGCAAGTTTTTACTCAACTCGCCGTGGCAGCCTGATCTGTGCGCCGTCTTTGCCGGCGCGCTGCGCTACCCTCGCTACCGCTGGTATGACCGCTTTATGATCCGTCTTATTATGAAGATGACGGGGGGCGAAACCGACACGCGTAAAGAAGTGGTTTATACCGACTGGTCGCAGGTAGCCAGTTTTGCGCGAGAAATCGCACATTTAACGGACGATTCGCGACATAAATAAGCGTTAAGTTTGAAAAGTGAGCGAACGAAAAGTTTTTTGTATTTTGTGCTTGTCACTTCAGAATAACTCCCTATAATGCGCCTCCACTGACACGGAACAACGGCACATCACGCCGCCGGGTCAGCAGAGAATAGCGAAAATAAACGCTTGACTCTGAAGCGGGAAAGCGTAATATGCACACCCCGCGCCGCAGCGAAAAGCGAAGCGGCACTGCTCTTTAACAATTTATCAGACAATCTGTGTGGGCACTCAAAGTGACATGGATTCTTAACGTCCTCGGACGAAAAATGAATAC
>NZ_JAPMLV010000010.1 GCF_026420145.1 Enterobacter pseudoroggenkampii | reverse complement strand
ATGGTAGTGTGGGGTCTCCCCATGTGAGAGTAGGGAACTGCCAGGCATCAAACAAGTGAAGAGGCCATCCGAAAGGATGGCCTTTTTGCGTTTATGCGCCAAAAAAACGGCAGGCCGGGTAAGGCAAAGCCGCCACCCGGCACGTCAGACCGCACTCCACGTCACAATAAAGCCCGCAATCCCATCCACATCATTTAAGTCCAGCACCGGAACCTCAAGTGGCAATACCACATCACTGGCCACCGCAATCACATGCTCATCCAGCGTTAACTCGCTGAAATCATGCCCGGCATCGCTTCTGAACAGCAGGATCTTAGGCACTGCCTCATGCTTAAATCCCTCAATCAGCACCAGATCCAGGGTGGAATGATCCATCCGACTGACCAGATAAGCGAGATCCAGCGGCGCCTCGTCCGGCGTTTCTGTCATTAACGCCCAGCGCTGAGGACTTGCTACCATCGTTTGTGCTGCTCCGGCCTTACGCAGCTCATAGCTGTCTTTTCCTGGCGTATCGATATCCATGTTGTGATGACTATGCTTAATCAATCCAGGACGAAGGCCTCTGGCACACAGCGCGGGTATCAGCTTTTTCAGCAGCGTGGTTTTCCCGGTCCCACTCCATGCGGAAATGGCTAAAAGAGGTATCATTTTTTCTCCTGCATCATCTGCAAATCTTCATGCGTGTTCACGTTCGCAAACGCTGATTTCACATCGCTAAAATCAACGGAATGGCCGCCAGACTCACGCATGAAGACCATCACCCTGCGCTCTCCCGCAGCCAGATAGCTCTGCAGAGCAGGCGCTAGCGAACGATGCATCAACGCGATAGCAGGATGGTCACGCTCGCCGTCATGTACCCAGACCACAGGGGCCGTACCGCGAAGCAATAACAAACGCTCGACAAGACAGGACGGAATAAACGGGGTATCGCAGGGGCAGAAGATAAACCACTCTCCGTGCGACTGTTGCATGACTGAAAGCATACCAGCCAGCGGTCCCGGGTAATTCTCAAGGCTATCCTGATAAACGGCGTACCCGCTGCGCCGGTAAGTGTCGATATGCCTGTTCGCGCTGATGGCCATTGCCGTCACCTGGCCGGCGAGCGTATCGGCGACATGCCGCCACAAGGGTTTTCCATTAAGAAGCTGAAGCCCCTTATCTTTACCGCCCATTCGCGTTGCTCTGCCGCCTGCCAGAACGACCCCGATGATTTCCTGGCTAACATTCACGAATATCGCCTCTTTTATTGTGGGATTGACCCTGCTAACGTGTCACTCTAAATGAAAGGAGCACCACCATGAAATGTAAACGTCTGAATGAAGTTATTGAACTCCTCCAGCCCGCCTGGCAAAAAGAGCCAGAGCTAAATCTGATGCAATTTTTACAGAAACTGGCGAAAGAGTCAGGTTTTGACGGCGATCTGGCAGACCTTTCTGACGACATCCTGATCTACCACCTTAAAATGCGCGACTCTGCCAAAGATGCTGTTATTCCTGGTATTCAGAAAGATTATGAGGAAGATTTTAAGACCGCATTATTGCGCGCCCGAGGCGTAATTAAAGAGTAAAAGCTTGTAAGCGGCGGCACCGAAATCGCCACAAGATGATATCCTGAATCATTCGTATAATTTCCGGATGATCGGATGAACGACCAGGCTTTTACTTTCCAGACATTACACCCGGACACCATTATGGATGCCCTGTTTGAACAGGGTATTCGGGTGGATTCCGGGCTAACCCCATTAAACAGCTACGAAAACCGCGTCTATCAATTTCAGGACGAGGATCGTCAGCGCTTCGTCGTAAAGTTCTATCGTCCTGAACGCTGGTCCGCAGAACAAATTCAGGAAGAGCATCAGTTTGCTCACGATCTGCTGGATGACGATGTTCCCGTTGCCGCACCGCTAAAATTCAATAACCAAACGCTCCTCACGCACGAAGGGTATTACTACGCAGTATTCCCAAGCCTGGGTGGTCGTCAGTTTGAAGCGGATAATATCGATCAGATGGAATGGGTTGCCCGCTATCTTGGGCGTATCCACCAGACGGGACGCAAAAAAGCCTTTATTGCCCGCCCGACGATGGGGATTCAGGAATACCTTCTTGAACCGCGCGAACTATTCGAAACGTCTGCAATGATCCCCGCTGCGCTAAAGGATGATTTCCTCAACGCCACCGATAAGCTTATTGCTGCAGTGAAAACCTGCTGGCGCGATGATATTTCCGTTCTGCGCCTGCATGGCGATTGTCACGCCGGGAATATTCTCTGGCGTGATGGCCCGCTGTTTGTCGATCTCGATGATGCGCGTATGGGGCCAGCGGTTCAGGACCTGTGGATGCTGCTCAATGGCGACAAAGCCGAGCAACGCATGCAGCTTGAAACCATTATTGAAGCTTATGAAGAATTTAGCCCGTTTAATTCAGACGAAATTGCCCTGATTGAGCCTTTACGTGCGATGCGTTTTGTTTATTATCTCGCATGGTTAATCAGGCGTTGGGACGATCCGGCATTTCCCCGAAATTTCCCGTGGCTTACCGGAGAGGATTACTGGCGTAGCCAGATATCTACATTTACTGAGCAGGTTAAGGTTCTTCAGGAGCCCCCTCTGCAATTAACGCCGATGTATTAATTGGACACACCCAGGAGAGAGTTAATCATGAAAAAAATTTGGCTGGCGCTGGCAGGTATGATTCTGGCATTTAGCGCTTCTGCTGCGCAGTTTACCGACGGAAAACAGTATATCACGCTGGACAAGCCGGTCGCTGGCGAGCCACAGGTTCTGGAGTTCTTCTCGTTCTATTGCCCACACTGCTATCAGTTCGAGCAGGTGCTGCATGTCTCTGACAGCGTGAAGAAAAAGCTGCCGGAAGGCACCAAAATGACCAAGTACCACGTTGAGTTCCTGGGCCCATTGGGTAAAGACCTGACTCAGGCATGGGCGGTGGCGATGGCACTGGGCGTGGAAGATAAGATCACTTCGCCAATGTTTGAAGCCGTACAGAAAACCCAGACCGTTCAGACTACTGCGGATATCCGTAAAGTGTTTGTTGATGCTGGCGTGAAAGGTGAAGAGTACGATGCCGCATGGAACAGCTTCGTGGTGAAATCACTGGTTGCCCAGCAGGAAAAAGCGGCTGCTGACCTCCAGCTTCAGGGCGTTCCGGCGATGTTTGTTAACGGCAAATACCAGCTGAACATGCAGGGTATGGACACCAGCAGCATGGATATCTTCGTACAGCAGTATGCTGATACCGTGAAATACCTGGTTGAGAAGAAGTAATTTCGCTGATGTAAAAACGCCGGTCACTGACCGGCGTTTTTGTATGAAGATTTTATCTTGTCTATCTGTTCGTCTTTCTCTTTCCAGAGCGTATTAAGCCACTGCTGGAAACGACGTTTGAAGTTCTTATCGTTTACGTAATCACCGTGCAGTTCAGCGTCTATCGGGACCAGATCGACGTGCACGACAATGCGCGTCAGTTTGCCGCTGAGCATATCGAAGAACGGCGTCCTGTCGTTTTCCGGATAGCAGAGCGTGACGTTAAGAAGTTTATCGAACTGTGCTCCCAGCACGTTAAGCGTCATCGCAATCCCCGCCGCCTTTGGCGGCAACAGATGCTGATAAGGAGAGCGAGTTTGCTGGCGCTTCTCTTCCGTAAACCGGGAGCCTTCAACAAAGTTCACGATGGTCGTTGGATGTGCGCGAAACTTTTCACAGGAACGGCGCGTGGTCTCCACATCCTTACCGCGACGTTCCGGATGACGAATCAAATAGCTGCGCGAATAGCGTTTCATAAACGGCATATCGAGCGCCCAGCAGGCCAGCCCGATAAAAGGCACCCAGGCGAGCTGCTGTTTCAGGAAGTATTTGTTCATCGGGATGTGTTTGCGAAAAAGCACGCATAACACCACGATGTCCGCCCAGCTGTGGTGATTGCAGATCAGCAGGTACCAGTTCTTTTTGTTGAGACTCTCCAGCCCTTTGACATCCCACTTCAGATGCGGGTTAAGGCACAACAGGATCGCCAGCCCTTCGCACCAGCAATACATCATGAAGTTACAAAATGCGGACACGGCTCGCCACACCACGGGTACAGGCAGCAGCAGTTTAATGATCCCGGCGAGAATGATCGGCACGGAACAGGCGATCGTCACCAGAATAGTTAAAATGATGCTTAGCAGTAATGTTATTGCAGCGAGCAATCTCGACATGATGAGCTTTTTCAAATAGTTAGCTGTAAGTGAGCGACCGACTAGTCGACGCTGGGCGCTGATTTTACCAGAAAACAGACAAATGAATGGCGCTTTCACATGATGATTTGGCGGCTTTTACCCTGGCGCAGCAGATTTCTCTGGGGTTCTGCGCGAATCAAGGCTTATATCCACATAGACTAAATTGCCATCAGTTGGCCATATAGATAAGATCTAACAACATAACAGCATGATAATTAAGAACTAAATATTACCTCATATGTGGTTTTTGCGTCTGTTATTCATATGAAGTGAAAATATACACAAACTTATCCACAGTTTGATTTTTGCGAGCGATCCTCACGATCGCAAAATCTTTTCCTGTATCTGGCGCTAATAACTGATGTTTTCATCCTTCTGTGGCATCCTTTACCCATAAATTGATTAAAGGCACGGACATTATGGTTCAGATCCCAGAAAACCCTCTTATTCTCGTCGATGGCTCTTCTTACCTGTATCGGGCATACCATGCGTTTCCTCCTCTGACCAATAGCGCAGGGGAACCCACCGGCGCAATGTACGGCGTGCTGAACATGCTGCGCAGCCTGATCCTTCAGTATCAGCCAACCCATGCGGCTGTCGTCTTTGATGCGAAAGGTAAAACCTTCCGCGATGAGCTGTTTGAGCATTACAAATCCCACCGTCCGCCAATGCCTGACGATCTGCGTGCGCAGATTGAGCCGCTGCACGCCATGGTAAAAGCGATGGGGCTGCCGCTGCTGGCCGTCTCCGGCGTTGAAGCCGATGACGTCATCGGCACGCTGGCGCGTGAAGCAGAAAAAATGGGGCGTCCTGTGCTGATCAGCACCGGTGATAAAGATATGGCGCAGCTGGTAACGCCAGGTATCACCCTGATTAACACCATGACCAACACCATTTTGGGGCCAGAAGAAGTGGTCACTAAGTATGGCGTGCCGCCTGAGCTGATTATCGACTTCCTCGCGTTGATGGGCGACTCCTCGGATAACATCCCTGGTGTTCCCGGCGTCGGTGAGAAAACCGCGCAGGCGCTGCTTCAGGGGCTTGGCGGGCTGGATACGCTCTACGCCGAATCAGACAAAATCGCCGGGCTCTCCTTCCGTGGCGCAAAAACCATGGCCGGAAAACTGGAAGAGAACAAAGAGGTGGCTTATCTCTCCTATAAGCTGGCAACCATCAAAACCGATGTCGAACTGGAGCTGGGCTGTGAGCAGCTGGAAGTGCAACAACCTTCCGCTGACGATCTGCTGAGCCTGTTTAAGAAATACGAATTTAAGCGCTGGATCACTGACGTGGAAGCCGGTAAATGGCTGCAGGCAAAAGGGGCGAAACCTGCTGCAAAACCGAAGGAGACGATTGTCGTTGACGCAGAAGAGCAGGCGGAAGAAGAAGCCGTGGTGCTTACCTTCGACAACTACGAAACCCTTCTTGAAGAGTCACAGCTGATCGCCTGGATCGAGAAACTGAAAAAAGCGCCGGTCTTCGCCTTTGACACCGAAACGGACAGTCTCGATAACATTTCTGCCAATATGGTAGGCCTGTCATTTGCGACAGAGCCTGGTCATGCGGCCTATGTTCCCGTTGCGCACGATTACCTGGATGCGCCGGAGCAGATCTCCCGTGAACGCGTGCTTGAGCTGCTGAAGCCGATCCTGGAAGACGAAAAGGCGCTTAAGGTTGGGCAAAACCTCAAGTACGACCGCGGCATTCTGCAAAACTACGGCATTGAACTGCGCGGGATCGCCTTCGACACCATGCTCGAATCCTACATTCTGGACAGCGTCGCGGGCCGCCATGACATGGATTCCTTATCTGACCGCTGGCTCAAGCACAAAACGATCACCTTCGAAGAGATTGCCGGCAAAGGGAAAAATCAGCTCACCTTTAACCAGATTGCTCTCGAAGAGGCAGGACGCTACGCGGCGGAAGACGCTGACGTCACGCTGCAGCTGCATCTGAAGATGTGGCCAAAGCTGCAGAAGCACGAAGGTCCGCTGAACGTGTTCCAGCATATTGAGATGCCGCTGGTGCCCGTGCTGTCCCGCATTGAACGCAACGGCGTGAAAATCGATCCAACGGTGCTGCATAACCACTCCGGGGAACTGGCGCAGCGCCTGACCGAGCTGGAGCAAAAAGCGCATGAGCTTGCAGGCGAGCCGTTTAACCTCTCTTCACCGAAGCAGCTGCAAACCATCCTGTTTGAAAAGCAGGGCATCAAGCCGCTGAAGAAAACCCCTGGCGGCGCGCCGTCAACCTCTGAAGAGGTGCTGGAAGAGCTGGCGCTGGATTATCCGCTGCCGAAAGTGATTCTGGAGTACCGTGGTCTCGCGAAGCTGAAGTCTACCTACACTGATAAGCTCCCGCTGATGATCAACCCGAAAACGGGCCGCGTGCACACCTCATACCATCAGGCTGTCGCGGCGACCGGTCGACTCTCGTCTACCGATCCCAACCTGCAGAACATCCCGGTACGTAACGAAGAGGGCCGTCGTATTCGCCAGGCTTTCATCGCTCCAGAGGATTATCTGATTGTCTCGGCGGACTACTCGCAAATCGAACTGCGCATTATGGCGCACCTGTCCCGTGACAAAGGCCTGTTGAGCGCATTTGCCGAAGGGAAGGATATCCACCGGGCAACCGCGGCAGAAGTCTTCGGTTTGCCGCTGGACAGCGTGACCAACGAACAGCGCCGCAGCGCTAAGGCGATCAACTTCGGTCTGATTTACGGCATGAGTGCATTCGGGCTTTCGCGCCAGCTCAACATTCCGCGTAAAGAGTCGCAGAAGTATATGGATCTCTACTTCGAGCGTTATCCGGGGGTGCTGGAATATATGGAACGCACCCGCGCGCAGGCGAAGGAGAAAGGTTATGTCGAAACCCTTGATGGTCGCCGTCTCTACTTACCTGACATCAAATCCAGCAACGCGGCGCGTCGCGCTGGCGCAGAGCGTGCGGCGATCAACGCCCCGATGCAGGGTACCGCGGCGGACATTATTAAGCGTGCAATGATCGCCGTTGATGCCTGGCTGGAAAAAGAGAAGCCTCGCGTGAAAATGATCATGCAGGTACACGATGAACTGGTATTTGAAGTGCACAAAGACGATCTCGACGCCGTGTCGAAGAAGATCCACGAACTGATGGAAAGCAGCATGACGCTTGACGTGCCGTTGCTGGTGGAAGTGGGAAGTGGTGAAAACTGGGATCAGGCTCACTAACGGTTCTTCGCATAACGCGCCTTTTATGTAAGTTTGCAACATAACAACGCGCGTTTTGTGACGATCATTAGAATTCCCTATGTAAAGAATGAAAAAAAACTACAAAAAGTGCTTTTTCTGCAGCACAAAAAGGGGTAGAGTTATCGGCGTAGGGTACAGAGGTAAGATGTTCTATCTTTCAGACCTTTTACTTCACGTAATCGGATTTGGCTGAATATTTTAGCCGCCCCAGTCAGTAATGACTGGGGCGTTTTTTATTGCGGCAAAGAAAAATTCAGGCAAAAAAAACGCGGCCATGGCCGCGCTCGGTATTACTCTTCTTCCGCTTCCGTCGCGGGTTCCAGCTCGCTAAACCAGGTGTCGAGCTTCTGACGCAGCTTGTCCACACCCTGCTTTTTCAGCGAGGAGAACGGCTCAACCTGCACGTCACCGTTGAACGCCAGCACCGCTTCGCGAACCATATTCACCTGCGCTTTGCGCGCGCCGCTTGCCAGCTTATCGGCTTTCGTCAGCAGCACCAGCACGGCGATATCGCTTGCCACAGCCCAGTCGATCATCTGCTGATCCAGATCTTTCAGGGGATGGCGAATATCCATCAGCACCACCAGACCTTTCAGGCACAGGCGTTTTTCCAGGTATTCCCCCAGCGCACGCTGCCACTTGATTTTCATCTCTTCCGGTACCTGCGCGTAACCGTAGCCCGGTAAGTCGACCAGGCGTTTGCCCTCTGCGACTTCAAACAGGTTGATGAGCTGGGTACGGCCAGGTGTTTTTGAGGTACGCGCCAGGCTCTTCTGATTGGTCAGCGTATTCAGGGCGCTGGACTTCCCCGCATTGGAGCGGCCAGCAAAGGCCACTTCAATACCGGTATCAGAAGGGAGGTGGCGAATATCGGGCGCACTGGTGACAAAATGCGTCTGTTGGTAGTTCCAGGTAGTCACGTGGTCGTCTCCAAAATCGTAATCTGAGGGGGATTATACCTGAATGCAGGCAAAAGGCTTTTCTGATTGCCAGGACTTGTAGGCGAATGCCCCAACCGGTGTGAGAGATCGGCCAGAGATGCTATGGGAGATTTCAGAGAATTCGCAGGCGTCAAAAAAGCCAAACTGTTTTAAATCATAAGCTTATTTTCGGGTAATTGTCTGAAAATCCCTTTTTGTACCGTTTCGTTGCTTGTTAGTTTAACGGAACAAGGTAAAGTGTGCGTCAGGGCGAGGAAGCCAACAGGATATCGACTTAAGGATTAGGGTCAGGAGCGCCAGGAGGCGAAGACGCAGGATTGTCAGGATGACCAGCGCCTGGAGGCGTTTAAACAGGAAAGGGAACCGTATCACGGACGGTATTAGCCAAGGGATAAACAGGGTTTGTTGTTGGCAAACACGGAATGTCTGACCCGCTAAGGGTTGTGAGTCAGGAAAAAAGGCGACAGATTGCTCTGTCGCCTTTTTTCTTTGCTTGCTTTCTGCTAGATTTCGCCGCAATTCTATACTGAAGAAAACGACTTAAAGATAAAACATCATGAAAAAACCAACCTCCGCTGCGGGCGCGAAACGCCCTGCAAAAGCACGCCGCAAAACGCGCGAAGAACTGAACCAGGAAGCGCGCGATCGCAAACGCGACAAAAAACATCGCGGTCATGCTGCGGGTAGCCGTGCCAACGGTGGTGGTGCAGCGGGCGCTTCTGCAAAAGGCAAACAGCAGAAAGATCCTCGTATCGGCAGTAAAACTCCCATTCCACTGGGCGTGACAGACACCCCGGTCACTAAGCAGCACAAACCAAAGAGCGAGAAACCTATGCTTTCACCGCAGGCTGAGCTGGATTTGCTGGAGAACGATGAGCGCCTGGACGCGCTGCTGGAACGTCTTGAAGAGGGTGAAACCCTGACCGCCGAAGAGCAGTCATGGGTGGATGCCAAACTGGATCGCATCGACGAGCTGATGCAGAAGCTGGGCCTGTCTTACGATGACGAAGACGACGAAGAAGAAGACGAAAAGCAGGAAGATATGATGCGTCTTCTGAAGGGTGGAAACTAACATTTGCACCCGGCAGGCACGATAGTCCTGCTTATAACCCTTCCGGTTATATGTTATCTGGTGTGGTTATTCGTTAAACTACGGCGGTTGTCGCGGCGACAGAAGTGGCTGCGCACCCGAGTGATGGCCCGCGATGGGGCCAGAACGGGCCGCCGTATACGAACGCGACACCAACGGAAGGAGTGAGCATGTCAGCACCAACTATCGACTGGGATTTGGCCCTAATCCAGAAATATAACTATTCCGGGCCGCGTTATACGTCATACCCCACCGCGCTGGAGTTCTCCGATGCCTTCGGAGAGCGTGATTTCCAGCAGGCTGTCGCGCGCTATCCTGAGCGTCCGCTGTCTCTCTACGTCCATATTCCGTTCTGCCATAAGCTGTGTTACTTCTGCGGCTGCAATAAAATCGTGACCCGTCAGCAGCATAAAGCCGACCAGTACCTTGATGCGCTCGAACAAGAAATTGTGCATCGCGCGCCGCTGTTTGCTGGCCGTCACGTCAGCCAGCTTCACTGGGGCGGCGGTACGCCAACCTATCTGAATAAAGCGCAAATAAGCCGCCTGATGACCCTGCTGCGCGGCAATTTCAGTTTTAACGCCGACGCTGAAATCTCGATCGAAGTCGATCCGCGTGAAATTGAGCTGGATGTACTGGATCACTTACGCGCCGAAGGCTTCAATCGTCTGAGCATGGGCGTGCAGGATTTCAATAAAGAGGTTCAGCGTCTGGTGAATCGCGAGCAGGACGAAGAATTTATCTTTGCCTTACTCAATCACGCGCGTGAGATTGGCTTCACCTCGACCAATATTGACCTGATTTACGGCCTGCCAAAGCAAACGCCGGAAAGCTTCGCCTTCACCCTGAAGCGCGTGGCCGAACTCAACCCGGACCGCCTGAGCGTCTTTAACTACGCGCATCTGCCGACGCTGTTTGCTGCCCAGCGCAAAATCAAAGATGCCGATCTGCCTTCTGCCCAGCAGAAGCTGGATATCCTGCAGGAAACGATCACCTCGCTGACCGAAACCGGCTATCAGTTTATCGGGATGGATCACTTTGCCCGTCCGGATGACGAACTGGCGGTAGCTCAGCGCGAAGGGGTCCTGCACCGCAACTTCCAGGGCTACACGACCCAGGGCGATACCGATTTGCTGGGAATGGGCGTCTCCGCCATCAGCATGATTGGCGACTGCTACGCGCAAAACCAGAAAGAACTGAAGCTGTATTACCAGCAGGTTGATGAGACGGGCAACGCGCTGTGGCGCGGCATTGCATTAACGCGCGACGACTGTATCCGCCGCGATGTGATTAAGGCGCTTATCTGCAACTTCCGTCTCGATTTCAGCGACGTGGAAGCGCATTGGGAGCTGAACTTCAGCGATTATTTCGCAGAAGACCTGAAGCTTCTGGCGCCGCTGGCGAAAGATGGGCTGGTGGATGTGTCGGAGAGCGCGATTGAGGTCACGCCGAAAGGGCGTCTGTTGATCCGTAATATCTGCATGTGCTTCGACGCGTATCTGCGCCAGAAAGCGCGTATGCAGCAGTTCTCGCGGGTGATTTAAGCGGAAATGCCGGGTGGCGCTTCGCTTACCCGGCCTACATTTCACGCTTTTGTAGGCCGGGTAAGGCGAAGCCGCCACCCGGCTTTTCATTGATAGCTCGTTAGCTAAACAGCCCAACCAGCGCCGCACACAACATAGCCGCAACGGCGGTTTGTGACGTGTGGCTTTCAGCGGCTCCGCTAGAGAGCATATTCACGATTGTTTCCAGCATGATGTTCACCCCCAATTTCCGGGCACGATCATACAAAACTCATCGGAACAGTAAAGCGCAAAATAACGGCGATTTGCGCTCAATTAATAACCTTTACACTTCGGGGACGATCACTCCATTCCCAGCTCTTTAAGCTTGCGCGTCAGGGTATTACGTCCCCATCCCAACAGGCGAGCGGCTTCCTGCTTGTGACCCTGCGTATGACGAAGCGCGGTAGTTAACAGCGTACGCTCCATCTCTGGCTGAGCTTCAGACAGCAGGTTTTGATGACCGGAACGCAACGCGCGGTCGGCCCACTGCGCCAGCAGCGTCGCCCAGCTGTCCGGCAGCGCGTGCCCGGTAGTGCTTTCAGGCGCGGTCGCTTCAAACAGCTCAGCGGGTAAATCCTGAATCAGCACTTCCTGCCCGGCGGCCATCACGGTTAACCAACGGCAGGTGTTTTCCAGCTGACGCACGTTGCCCGGCCACGCCAGGCGCGTCAGAGCGGCATCGGTTTCCGGGTGAAGCTGCTTGGCTTCCACACCCAGCTCGCGGGCGGCTACCTGCAGGAAATGGCGCGCCAGGCGGGGAATATCTTCCCGACGCTCACGCAGCGGCGGCAGATGAACGCGAATGACGTTCAGGCGATGGAATAAATCCTCACGGAATTTCCCTTCCTGCACGCGTTGCTCCAGGTTCTGGTGGGTCGCGGCAATAATGCGCACGTCTACCTTCACCGGCGCATAGCCGCCCACGCGGTAAAACTGTCCGTCGGCCAGCACGCGCAGCAGGCGGGTCTGGACATCCAGCGGCATATCGCCAATTTCGTCCAGGAACAGCGTGCCACCGTCAGCCTGTTCGAAACGCCCCTGACGAATGGTATTAGCGCCGGTAAATGCCCCTTTTTCATGGCCGAACAGTTCGGACTCAATCAAATCCTTCGGGATCGCCGCCATATTCAGAGCGATAAACGGCGCTTTTGCCCGCGGGCTATGGCGATGCAATGCATGCGCCACAAGCTCTTTACCGGTTCCCGATTCGCCGTTAATCAAGACGCTGATGGACGAGCGGGACAGACGACCGATAATGCGAAACACGTCCTGCATCGCCGGCGCTTCGCCGATGATGTCTGTCGTTGGCCCAAAATCGGGCGCGTGGCGCGGCTGTTGCTGCTCCTGATAATGGCTAATCGCGCGCTCAACCAGCGCCACCGCTTCGTCAATATCAAACGGTTTGGGCAGGTAATCGAACGCCCCTTGCTGGTAGGCGCTCACTGCGGCATCCAGATCGGAGTGAGCGGTCATTATGATGACCGGAAGCATAGGGTGGCGTTGTTTGATCTGCTTTAACAGCGCCAGCCCGTCCATGCCCGGCATACGAATATCCGAAAGCAGAACATCCGGCGTTTTGGTGGTGAGTGCATCGAGCACTTCGCTGCCGCTCTCAAACGTCGTGCAGCTTAATCCTGCCCCTGTGAGCGCGCGTTCAAGCACCCAACGGATGGAGCTATCGTCATCGACTACCCAGACTATCCCTCGTTGCATAAACGTCACCTTTATTTTTTAATCGGCAGGAAAACCGAAAACTCGGTATGTCCCGGCCAACTGGTAAATTCAATTTTCCCGGAGTGTTGATCGATCAAACTGCGGGCAATGGATAAGCCCAGGCCGGTCCCGCCTTCGCGACCGCTTACCATCGGGTAGAACAGGGTATCCTGCAGATGCGATGGAATGCCGGGTCCGTTATCCTCAACGTCGATTCGGGCCGCCAGCCGGTAGCGCACGCCATGTAACGTGAGCTGGAAGGCGGTGCGGGTGCGTAAAATAATCTCCCCCCCTTCAGGCCCCAGCGCCTGCAGGGCATTACGCACAATATTCAACAGGACCTGCTCAATCTGATCCGGATCATGGGCCAGTTCCGGCAGGCTTGGGTCGTAATCACGTACCAGCGTGACGTTCTCCGGCAGCTCCATTGAGACGAGCTTCACCACCCGTTCAGCCACTTTATGGATGCTTTCAGTGACGTGCATGCCCGGCTGCTGCGGACCAAGAAGACGGTCTACCAGATTTCGCAGACGGTCCGCCTGCTCAATGATGACGTTGGTGTACTCCGCCAGCGCGGGATCGGGGAGTGCCTTGGTCAGAAGCTGCGCCGCGCCGCGTAATCCACCCAACGGGTTTTTGATTTCATGCGCCAGACCGCGCACCAGGTCACGGGCGGCAATTTGCTGCGCATGCTGAAGCTGCTCCTGGCTCAGTCGACGCTGATTATCCATCGGCGCCATTTCCAGCAGGATCATCCCATCGGGAAGACGCTGCGCGGTCAGCGACAGAATGTGCGAGCGTCCGTCGATCACCAGCGTCACTTCGTTATCGGTAAACCCCTGGCCAGCCTGCAAACTTTCCTGCATCAGGCCAATATTCAGCGAAAAATAGCTCAGGAGTTCAGGAAGCGGGGTGCCGAACAGTTTACGTGCGCTTTGGGCGAGCAGCTGCTGCGCCGCCGGGTTGGCGTAATGAACGGCCAGCTCGTCATCGACCAGCAAAATGCTGTTAATCAAAGAATTGAGGATCTGCCCAGCATCGGGCAGCGTGCCAGTTGCCATTCAGCAGTCTCCTGGAGTTGTTGCACTGTTTTAGTGCAGTATAGCGTTTTCGGCGTAAATAGCGCGTGAGATCAGGTTGTTGGTGGAGAAAAAAGCCCATCCGGAGATGGGCTAAAAGTTTCCACGGCAACTACCCCCGGCGCTTGTCACGCCGGGTAAAACAACTTTATTAAACGCTGTAGTACAGCTCGAACTCAACCGGGTGTGGCGTCATACGCACACGGTCGTTCTCTTCAATACGCAGGGCGATGTAAGCGTCAATCGCTTCATCAGTGAACACACCACCCGCAGTCAGGAACTCGCGGTCTGCGTCCAGCGCCTGCAGGGCTTCTTCCAGAGAGCCAGCAACCTGTGGGATCTCTTTCGCTTCTTCTGGCGGCAGGTCGTACAGGTTTTTGTCCATCGCTTCGCCCGGGTGGATCTTATTCTTAATACCGTCCAGACCGGCCATCAGCAGTGCTGCGAAGCACAGGTATGGGTTAGCCGCTGGATCCGGGAAGCGCACTTCGATACGACGTGCTTTAGGAGACGCCACCACCGGAATACGGATAGAAGCAGAACGGTTACGTGCAGAGTAGGCCAGCATCACTGGCGCTTCGTAGCCCGGGACCAGACGCTTGTAGGAGTTAGTGGTTGGGTTCGCCAGGGCGTTGATCGCTTTAGCGTGTTTGATAACACCACCGATGTAGTGCAGCGCCTGCTCGGACAGACCGGCATATTTGTCGCCAGAGAACAGGTTGGTACCGTTCTTGGACAGAGACATGTGGCAGTGCATACCGGAACCGTTATCGCCAAACATTGGTTTTGGCATGAAGGTCGCGGTTTTACCGAAACGGTGCGCAACGTTGTGCACAACGTATTTGTAAATCTGAATCTCATCCGCTTTCTTGGTCATGGTGTTAAAGCGGGTAGCGATTTCGTTCTGGCCAGCAGTCGCCACTTCGTGGTGGTGCGCTTCAACAACCAGGCCCATCTCTTCCATGATCATACACATGGTAGAACGGATGTCCTGTGAAGAATCGACCGGAGGAACCGGGAAGTAACCGCCTTTCACGCCAGGACGGTGACCTTTGTTACCACCTTCGTATTTGGTGGAAGAGTTCCATGCACCTTCGATGTCATCGATAGCCACGTGGGAACCAGAAATTGAAGCGCCGAAACGGATGTCGTCAAACAGGAAGAACTCTGGCTCTGGTCCGAACAGAACGGTGTCTGCGATGCCGGTAGAACGCAGGTACTCTTCAGCACGTTTTGCGATAGAACGTGGGTCACGGTCGTAGCCCTGCAGCGTGCCTGGCTCGAGGATGTCGCAACGGATGATCAGGGTTGGTTCTTCGAAGAACGGGTCAATGAGCGCAGTGGTCGCGTCCGGCATCAGAACCATGTCGGATTCGTTAATGCCTTTCCAGCCACCAATGGAGGAGCCGTCAAACATTTTGCCTTCTTCGAAGAATTCGGCGTTCACCTGATGAGCAGGGATTGTGACGTGCTGTTCTTTACCTTTGGTATCGGTGAAGCGCAGATCAACAAACTTCACTTCATGTTCGTTCAGCATCGTCAAAACGTGTTCAGCGGACATACTTAACTCTCCAGATTGGTCATTGTCGTCGTGGTAACGAGGTCTTCAATTTCTGTTTGTACTGGCTGGTGCCATGTATTTTTTATAAAGCGAAATCTGTGCCAACTTTTAAAACACCCCAAAAAGGCGTTATCATGCGCACCATAGTGCAAAAGGGCTGCACCACGATGGATTTGTTGCACCAGTATAGTGCTTCAATGTGAACATTGAGCACCATATTGGTGCAATTTACGTTAAAGAGCCCTTTTACCGCTCCGTGAAAGCGATCACAAAGCATCCCTGCATGACTTGTTTGCGGGGGATGTTTGTGATCCTGTTTTGTAGTGCGATTAATCCGTGTACAATAACGCGCTATTTCTAAATGCCTGAGGCAAAGTTGTGATCGAAAATTTGCGTAACATCGCCATCATCGCGCACGTAGACCATGGTAAAACTACCCTGGTTGACAAGCTGCTGCAGCAATCCGGTACGTTTGATGCGCGTGCCGAAACCCAAGAACGCGTGATGGACTCCAACGATTTGGAGAAAGAGCGTGGGATTACCATCCTCGCGAAAAACACCGCGATTAAATGGAATGACTACCGTATCAACATCGTTGATACCCCAGGGCACGCCGACTTCGGTGGTGAAGTTGAACGTGTAATGTCCATGGTAGACTCCGTTCTGCTGGTCGTTGACGCAATGGATGGCCCAATGCCACAGACGCGCTTCGTGACCAAAAAAGCTTTTGCCCATGGTCTGAAGCCAATCGTTGTTATCAACAAAGTTGACCGCCCTGGCGCGCGTCCTGACTGGGTTGTTGACCAGGTCTTCGACCTGTTCGTTAACCTCGACGCGACCGACGAGCAGCTGGACTTCCCTATCGTTTACGCCTCTGCGCTGAACGGTATCGCAGGTCTGGACCACGAAGACATGGCTGAAGACATGACCCCGCTGTATCAGGCGATTGTTGACCGTGTTCCTGCGCCAAACGTCGATCTTGACGGTACCCTGCAGATGCAGATCTCTCAGCTCGACTACAACAACTACGTTGGCGTAATCGGCATTGGTCGTATCAAGCGCGGTAAAGTGAAGCCTAACCAGCAGGTTACTATCATCGATAGTGAAGGCAAAACCCGTAACGGTAAAGTTGGTAAAGTGCTGACTCACCTGGGTCTTGAGCGTATCGAGAGCGACATCGCTGAAGCGGGCGACATTATCGCTATCACCGGTCTGGGTGAACTGAACATCTCCGACACCATCTGCGATCCGCAGAACGTCGAAGCGCTGCCAGCCCTGTCCGTTGATGAACCAACCGTATCCATGTTCTTCAACGTCAACACCTCTCCGTTCTGTGGTAAAGAAGGTAAGTTCGTTACCTCTCGTCAGATCCTTGACCGCCTGAACAAAGAGCTGGTGCACAACGTTGCGCTGCGCGTTGAAGAAACCGAAGACGCTGATGCATTCCGCGTTTCGGGTCGTGGTGAGCTGCACCTGTCTGTTCTGATCGAAAACATGCGTCGTGAAGGTTTCGAAATGGCGGTTTCCCGTCCGAAAGTAATCTTCCGCGAAATCGACGGCCGTAAACAAGAGCCGTTCGAAAACGTGACGCTGGACGTTGAAGAGCAGCACCAGGGTTCTGTGATGCAGGCTCTGGGTGAGCGTAAAGGCGACCTGAAAAACATGAATCCAGATGGCAAAGGCCGCGTACGTCTCGACTACGTGATCCCAAGCCGTGGCCTGATCGGCTTCCGTTCAGAGTTCATGACCATGACCTCTGGTACCGGCCTGCTGTACTCCACCTTCAGCCACTACGACGACGTTCGTCCGGGCGAAGTGGGCCAGCGTAACAACGGCGTACTGATCTCCAACGGTCAGGGTAAAGCGGTTGCGTTTGCGCTGTTCGGTCTGCAGGATCGCGGTAAGCTGTTCCTGGGTCACGGTGCTGAAGTTTATGAAGGCCAGATCATCGGTATTCACAGTCGTTCTAACGACCTGACCGTAAACTGCCTGACCGGTAAGAAACTGACCAACATGCGTGCGTCCGGTACTGACGAAGCAACGGTTCTGGTTCCACCGATCAAGATGACTCTGGAGCAGGCTCTGGAATTCATCGATGATGACGAACTGGTAGAAGTGACTCCACAGTCAATTCGTATCCGTAAACGTCACCTGACCGAGAACGATCGTAAACGTGCTATGCGCGGTGCGAAAGAAGACTAATACGGTCAATCTATAGGCCGGGTAAGCGCACGCGCCACCCGGCAGGTAAAAAGCCGCTGATCCCTCAGCGGCTTTTTTATTCGATGATCGCCAGAATTCTTCATTACCCGGGGACGTTATGTCCCAACGCTATCTTTTTCCTGCGAAATTCACGGATTAGGGTAACTCTGCTCCATTTATCACGAACACCCGATCTGCCGATGAAATCGTGGTTTCGCGATGCGCGATAATAATCCTCGTAATGTTCATCGCCTGTATAGACTGATTGACCTGACTTTCACTGGTTTTATCAAGGTGGCTGGTCGCCTCGTCCATGAATAAAATACCCGGTTTACGGTATAATGCCCGGGCAATATAAATCCGCTGTTTTTGACCGCCGGACAACCCTTCCCCAAGTTCACCAATCAGTGTCTCGTAACCCATTGGTAGCTTTAAAATGTCATTATGAATATGGCTTGCGATAGCGCATTGCACCATCCACTGCTCGTCAATGTCAGGCCGAAAACCGGCTATATTCTCTTTGATTGAGCCTGAAAACAGCTTATCTTCCTGCATGATACAGGCAATGCGTTCAGCATAATGCTCGAAACCAAGTTGCTTAATATCAATGCCATTAATTCGGACGCAGCCGTTCGACGGTTCGAATAAACCGCACAACACTTTCATCAAGGTGCTTTTACCTGAACCCGATACGCCCGTAATAGCAATACTCTCTCCGGCATGAATGGTCAGATTCAGTTTGCTGAAGATAGGGTCCGCATGGTTATCATAACGGTAAGTCAGATCCTGAGTTTCGAGCGTTAAGGCTCCGTGTGGTAAACGCAGCGGGCTGGTGGCCGTTGAAGAAGATGCTTCCTGCAGCGCAATATCGGCAACGCGTTCATTGTGTAAGTTGATGATCTTCAGCTGAATGATAAAGTTGATCAGGGCATTTATTCGGTCATAGAACTGACTCCTGAAGGTGTTAAATGCGATAAACATACCGATGGTTAAATGACTATCCATCATCAGCCTGCCGCTAACCCACAGGATAACAATTTGGTCGCAGGCGGCGATAAAAGAGACGACGCCACCAAAGAAAAGATCCATTCGCGTCAAACGAATGCCTGTATTGACCTTATCTGAAAAAAGATTAAACCAGTTATTGATTCTCAGGTCAGTCATCCCCTGAATCTTAATCGTCGCGATACCGTACAGGGTTTCCATAAAATAAGAATTAAGGCGTGCTTCCTTGATTAACTCTTCTTCGGATAGCTGGCGATAGTATCGATAGGTAGCAAACCGAATGAAGGTGTATATTGCGGTAAAAGAGACCACTATCATGCTGAGCTGCAGGTTGTATAAAAACATCATTACCAGCAAACCCATGAGCATTAGCGTATCAATAATGCTACCAGTCAAACCTGTGGTAAAAGTGGCCCGTATAACATCAAGCGAGTGGAAGCGAGACTGAATGTCCCCCAGTTTGCGTCTTTCAAAATAGGTGGTCGGTAGCTTAATAAGGTGAGAAAAGAGGCTAAAACTCCACTGGACGTCGATGAGTGTTCCCAGTATCAGCGTGGTCCAGGAGCGTATGACACTGACCGTCAAACGTAACAGAATCAGAATAAACAACCCAAGACAGATGATATTAAGTAAACCGTAATCTCCGGATGCAATCACATTATCCGTGACTAATTGTGTCCCCACTGGCATTAGCAGGCTGATCAACTCAATCACCAGCGATAAGAAAAATACCTTCGTCAGTGAAGTTATCAGTCCATTGATATTCTTTAATAACGTGGTCGCTTTTAACCTGTTTTGCTTCTTTTGAACTGAGAAAGTGGTTCCCGGCCATACCTCAAGCACAACACCAGTAAAATGTTGGGACAATTCGGGCATGCTAATCACCCGTCGTCCAAACGCAGGGTCGTGGATCACCGCGCTGTTCTTATCGACCTTAATCAGTACGACAAAATGGTTAAAATCCCAATGCAATATGCAGGGCTTACGCACGTCATGTAATTCCTGAAGGTCCACGGACAATGCGCGTGACGACATCTCCAGTTCACTGGCAATTGCTTTTATCGCATTGAGGTTGACCCCACGTGATGACAAATTGAATTGTTGCCGGAGTTGCAGTAGATCCACCTGCTTGCCATAAAAACTGCATATCATTGAAAGACAGGCCAGGCCACATTCGGACGCTTCGGTTTGAAAGACAACTGGGATGCGTTTAAATATTTTCAGATCCAACTTGCGCAGCAGCGTCTCAAGTGTATAAAGATTATTCATTACCTGCGTCCGTTACGCTCATTTTCATTTCGTAAAATGGCGATAATAACCACTCATAGATATGTCTCTTTTCAAGGAAAAGAGAAATCTGCGCTTTGGCTCCCTGGCTCAGTGAGAGTTGTTTTCCATGAACTTGCACAGACTGTAGGTCAGGTTTGATCATGATTTTGTACCAGGACTTTTTATCGTCATAGAATTCATGTGCGATGGTCTGCTTTGACAGGAGTTCTGGCTTCGATGCCGGAAGCCTGGATATTGCTGATATTGATGCCCTGAACTGACCAAATTTTTCATAAGGAAAGGCGTCGTAACTAACATTAACGCGCTGGCCAATCGCCAGATAAGGAAGAACTTCATCCGGAACCCAGGTTTCGAGATAGCATGGAGAATGGATATTCTGCTGAACTCGCGCCAGTACATCGCCTGCGCCGATCATCTTACCTTGCGCCGTATTGATGGAGTCGATTAAGCCATCGGCTGTTGCCACGATGACATAATTACCTTCCGCTTCTGTATTTAACTTTTCTTTTTGCAGTTCGTATATTTTTTGCTCAAGCTGGTAAATCTGTTGGTCATAATCAGCGCTCTGGGACTGGATTTGCTGATTGAGCGCATCGATCTGAACCTGGTCCTGTGATTTTCTGGCGACCAGGTCAGAAACATTGCTCTGCTGTTGGTAGAGTAGTGCGTTTTGGCTACTCATCTGGTCTTTGGTGACCAGACCTTTTTCCTGATAACCACGGTAATCGTTAACGTTCTTCTCAATCTGATGCAGTTCCCGCTCAGCCTGCACCAGTAGCCCAGATGAGGTATTAAAACTGGACTGATAATGATCTTTTTGAGTCGTCAGCGCGTTGAGCGTACGGTTTTTCGAAGAGTTCAAATTTGCCATCATTACGCTGATACTCTTTATCTGTAGCGCGATCTCCTTTTTTTTATTCTCATCAACCAGGCCTGATTGCGTCGATACACCCGAATGAATGAGAAAGAGAGCATCACCTTTTTTTACGCGATCGCCTTCATTAACAAAACTCTGCACGACTGTACCCTGCATTGATGCAGAGATATTCACTGAGCCAGGGAAAGTGGTTATTTCACCGTGAACGATGACGCGACGGGTGTAGGAACCTTTGGTAATAAAAATAGAAATGGAAGCAATAAAAAAAATGCTGAGCAATATGATAAGAGCAAAAGGGATGCCCGGCAGAAGAACAGCTTTCCCTTCCCACCGTGTACTCTGATATTCAATAGCTTCCTTGCGAAACATATCTGGCCTCCTGCGGGGTGGAAATAGCCGCCAAATATCAGCGGCTATGAGTTATAATGGTTCAGGAATTAATGTCTACCGTGATCATTACCCTGGCGGCCACCGCCACTTTTCGAACCACCATTACCTTTTGATGAACCACCGCTTTTACCACCAACGTTAACCGAGCAACCACCGCTAAAGGATGTGCTTTCAGAGTGAGAACCATCTTTGTTAGTGGTGCTGGTGTGAGAATAGCTGCCATTACAACCAGCGCTACCACCACCGAACATCCCACCAATCGCACTACCGATAGAACCCCACATTCCTGCACCGCTGACGTTACTTAATTCACTTTCATTGAGTTCACGCATTATTAATTTTCCTTGCAATAGTGAGCAAAAGGTATACCCATAATATCCATAGACTTTTTCCATACCATTTCACCATCCGTGAATGAAATGTTTTTTACGCCAAAACGCGTAAAATCCTTTTCGCTGTACGTCGACAGACCTGTGTCTGGATCACCAATATTTTCTTTTTGCCCGCAAAGTGGCATCATCCATGACACATTTATATCTTTGTAGAATGCTTTATCCGTTTTTCTTATTTCTGAGAAAATGCGATCTGTTATCGTTGTGTCTGTATTGATTTCTCCGTTAACCGTAGTTGTTAACTTATTGTCATCAGAATTAGGCGACCCATGGAAACCAATAATCGAACCATAGTTGATGATTTTGTTTTTTGCCGCTGGGAAAAGATAGTTAGCACAGGAAGAAAGGCATAATCGCCTGACCTCAATGTTAATTTCTTTATCATGAATAATTCGTGCTATATTGATTGCAGTTTCGACATCGCCGCCACCACTGTTTATCGATATTGTTCTGACAGGGATAAGGTTTTTTTTGATAAGTCCCACAATGATTTTGTCATCATCTTTGGATATGTTTCCGTCGATATATAACGTATCAAAAACGAGGTGGGTTGAAGATTTTGGTTCAAGCCCTTGCTTCACAATTAATTGGCTAGAGAGTTGATATAAAATATCTCTGCTGGCTTTTTTAAATTGGTAGGCATTGTATGAATAAATAGCGAATGCGCAGAGTATTGCTATTAATACGGCACTGAGGACGTATCCCTTTTTAATCTTCACGAAAGTGCAGCTCCATATGTAAAGTAATGTAAACTTATCATTATAAAAAAGAAGATAAATAGAGTATTTGTATCTAAATGTAAATTTAAGTAAAGTAAACTTGTTGCAATTTCTCGCAAAGCCGCGAGAAATGGGATTGCCATGGAAAAAACTGGGGGAATATGGTGATGAGAAAAAGCTTATGGAAGCGTTTTTCTATAATTTTTTGCAAAATGAACTAAAACGTATATCTTCGCAAAAACGCACTTAAATAAAACTCATCCCAGCCTATCGCCCGAAAGCCAATATCATCTTCCCGGGCTAAATTTTTGTTCTTCATACTGCTCCCTCTCAGCTGAATCTCGTGCATAGCCAAACTTTATCTTTCCCGCTACAGTTACCTCTCCACGGCGAGCAGGAGATAACCATGCTTTATATCTTTGATTTAGGAAACGTAATCGTCGATATCGATTTTAATCGCGTGCTGGGTGCGTGGAGCGACTTTAGCCGCGTTCCGCTGGCGACACTGAAGCAGAATTTCGCGATGGGCGAGACCTTCCATCAGCATGAGCGGGGCGAGATCAGTGATGAGGAATTCGCGGAACGTTTCTGTCAGGAGATGGATCTACCGTTAAGCTACGAGCAGTTTTCCCACGGCTGGCAGGCGGTATTTGTCGCCATTCGGCCTGAGGTGATAGACATCATGCACAAACTGCGCGAGCAGGGGCATCGGGTCGTTGTGCTATCAAATACCAACCGTCTGCACACGACGTTCTGGCCTGAGGAATACCCTGAAGTTAAGGCGGCGGCAGATAAGATCTATCTTTCGCAGGAGATGGGTATGCGTAAGCCTGAAGCGCGAATTTACCAGGCTGTTCTGCAGTCAGAGGGATTCACCGCGGCCGATGCGGTCTTTTTCGATGACAACGCCGATAATATAGAGGGAGCTAATCAGTTGGGTATCACGTCAATTCTGGTGACCGGAAAAGAGACGATACCAAACTACTTCGCGAAGCAGCTATGCTAAAAACCGTTCATCAAAAAGCCACGCACCATACTCGCCCGCTGCGGGCCTGGCTGAAACTGCTCTGGCACCGTATTGATGAGGACAATATGACCACGCTGGCGGGTAACCTCGCCTACGTGTCGTTGCTCTCATTAGTACCGCTGGTGGCGGTTATCTTTGCCCTGTTTTCCGCCTTTCCGATGTTTGCGGACGTCAGCCTGCAGCTTCGTCATTTTGTCTTCGCGAATTTCATTCCTGCAACCGGGGATGTCATCCAGAACTACATTGAGCAGTTTGTCGCCAATTCCAGCAAGATGACGGCAGTGGGGGCATGCGGGCTTATCGTCACCGCGCTGCTGTTGATGTACGCCATCGATAACGCGCTGAACACGATCTGGCGGAGCAAAAAAGCGCGGCCAAAGGTCTATTCCTTTGCCGTGTACTGGATGATCCTCACGCTGGGGCCGCTGCTGGCCGGGGCGAGCCTGGCGATCAGTTCGTATCTCCTTTCCTTGCGCTGGGCGAGTGATTTAAACGGCGTAATTGATAATGCGCTTCGCATCTTTCCGTTGATCCTGTCGTGGCTCTCGTTCTGGCTGCTCTATAGCGTCGTACCGACCACCCGCGTGCCTAACCGTGATGCTGTCGTGGGGGCGCTGGTGGCGGCGTTGCTCTTTGAGCTCGGTAAGAAAGGGTTTGCCCTCTACATCACCATGTTTCCGTCCTATCAGCTGATTTACGGCGTGCTGGCGGTGATCCCCATTTTGTTTGTCTGGGTCTACTGGACCTGGTGTATCGTCTTGCTTGGTGCTGAAATAACTGTCACTCTCGGTGTATACCGCGAACTTAAAAAAGCAGCAGCAGCTGAAAAACAACAAGAAGCAGACCAACCATGATTGCATTGATACAGCGCGTAACCCGTGCCAGCGTCACCGTGGAGGGAGAGGTGACGGGTGAAATTGGCCCAGGACTTTTGGTGTTGTTAGGTGTCGAAAAGGATGACGACGAACAAAAAGCCAACCGCTTATGTGAGCGCGTGCTGGGCTACCGTATTTTCAGCGATGCGGAAGGCAAGATGAACCTGAACGTCCAGCAGGCGGGCGGCAGCGTGCTGGTAGTTTCCCAGTTTACGCTGGCAGCGGATACCGAGCGCGGCATGCGCCCGAGCTTCTCTAAAGGCGCCGCGCCGGATCGTGCAGAAGCACTTTACGAGTACTTTGTTGAGCGTTGTCGCCAGCAGGAAATGAATACGCAAACCGGACGATTCGCTGCAGATATGCAGGTGTCGCTGGTGAACGATGGCCCCGTCACATTCTGGCTCCAGGTATGAGCATACTGGCGGCGTGGCCGCGGGTAACAAGAGAGAGTACAGCTATGTATCACCTTCGAGTACCGCAAACGGAAGAAGAGTTAGACGCTTATTACCAGTTCCGCTGGGAAATGCTGCGCAAGCCACTGCATCAGCCAAAAGGCTCTGAACGCGACGCCTGGGACGCGATGGCCCACCATCAGATGGTGATGGACGAAGAGGGTAACCTCGTCGCCGTCGGGCGTTTGTATATCAACGCCGATAACGAAGCGTCTATTCGCTTTATGGCGGTTCATCCCTCCGTGCAGGACAAAGGTCTGGGGACGCTAATGGCGATGACCCTGGAGTCCGTCGCCCGTCAGGAAGGCGTTAAGCGCGTCACCTGTAGCGCCCGCGAAGATGCCGTAGAATTCTTTGCCAAACTTGGTTTTGTGAATCAGGGGGAGATCACGACCCCGCAAACCACGCCGATTCGTCATTTTTTGATGATCAAACCCATCGCCACGCTGGACGATATTCTGCATCGCGCCGACTGGTGCGGACAGCTCCAGCAGGCCTGGTATCAGCACATTCCGCTCAGTGAAAAAATGGGCGTGCGTATTCAGCAGTACACCGGACAAAAATTTATTACCACCATGCCGGAAACCGGCAATCAGAACCCGCACCACACGCTGTTTGCCGGCAGCCTGTTCTCACTGGCCACGCTCACCGGCTGGGGGCTGATCTGGCTGATGCTGCGCGAGCGCCATCTGGGTGGCACCATCATTCTGGCCGATGCTCACATCCGCTATAGCGCACCGATCAGCGGCAAGCCGAGCGCGGTGGCCGATCTGGGGTCACTGGGCGGCGATCTGGACCGTCTGGCACGTGGCCGCAAGGCTCGCGTCCAAATGCAGGTTGAACTGTTTGGCGATAAAACACCGGGCGCGGTGTTTGAAGGCACCTATATCGTTCTTCCGGCGAAGCCTTTTGGCGCGTATGAAGAGGGTGGGAACGAGGAGGAGTAATCTCCTGTTCACGCTCCCCGGGCGTGCTGAATCCGCCCGGCGATATCCCGCATAACATCTCGCGCTGACTGGCTGATGCCGCCAAGCTGAAAGAAGCCATGGATGACGCCCAGCCAGCGCTGAGCGGTACACTTCACACCCTGCTCAGTCAGATGCTGATACAACATTTCTCCCTCATCGCACAGCGGATCGTACTCTGCGGTAATAATGTGCACTGGCGGAAGCCCGTAAAAATCATCGCGCCACAGCGGGCTCGCTTCGGGATGCTGACGGTCAGTCTCTGCGAGATACATTTCATACCCGCTGAGCAGAGTATCCCGGGTGATAACGTAATCCGTGCCATTGAGGGCATAGCTTTCAAAACTGGCGGTGGCGTCGAGCATGGGGTAGATAAGAATAAGCTGTGCGGGTTTCCATCGCCCTTTCGCGTTGAGCCGCAATGACGTTACCAGCGCAAGATGTCCCCCTGCGCTGTCTCCGCAAAGGGTGAGCTGGTTCCTGTCGACGCCTAATTTGTCCGCATATTGCCATACCAGTTCCGCACCTCTTTCCGCATCGTCATGCGCGGCGGGGAAGGTATGCTCCGGCGCCAGCCTGTACTGGATCGCAATCACCCGACAATTGCTGTAGCAGGCTAACTGACGAAGTTGGTTGTCATGGGTATCAAAGCCGCCGCTGATAAAGCATCCGCCGTGATAGTAGATGGTTGCAGGCAATATTTCAGGTGCATTGAGAGGTGAAAATACCCGAATGGTAAGACCCTCAAGAACAAGCGTCTCCACCTGAACGCGCGTTTCGGTCTCCCCGGCAAGCCCCGTGCTGGCAATATAGCCTGCTCGTCGCACTTCAATGCTCTGGCGACGTGACGAGGGCCGACCCGCAGCGATAAATCCCTGAACCAGTTGTGCAATACCCTGTTCCAGCACCATTAAAATTCCCTTTTACTGTATGGATGAACAGTTTTATAGCCTGGTTTGATTCAAAAGAAAACAAGAATATTGTTGCGGATAACAATCTGGAAAGCAGCCCGCAAACAGAAGGCAAACTATTGGCTGGGGCTTTAACCCTACTGAGAGAAAGTGTATGTTGCCTTGAAAATAGACAATAATGATATACTGAGGTGATATATGAGTTTACTGGCGGAGCTTAACATGGGCAGAATTCTGATCGATTTGTCGGATGACGTTATTCAACGTCTCGATAACCTCAAGCAGCTGCGCAACCAACCTCGTGCCGAATTACTGCGTGAAGCAATTGAGCAGTATCTCGATCAGCAAAGCTCATCCGTTATCCGTGATGCGCTTGGTTTGTGGGGGAACCAGCAAGAAGACGGTTTAGAGTATGAACGCAAGCTGCGTGAGGAGTGGTAGCTATGGAACACATGGCGGTTTTTGATACCAATATCCTGATCGACCTTTTCAACAATCGCGTCGAGGCAGCAAATACGATCGAAAACACAGCGTCGCACCGGTCAATCAGTCTAATCACATGGATGGAAGTCATGGTGGGGGCACGCAAACATGGCCACGAAGCGAAAACAGCGTCGGTAATGGGCGCATTTGAGATTATCGATGTAACCCGAGAGATCGCTGAAAGAAGCGTCGTGCTCCGTGAGAAGCATGGCATGAAACTGCCGGATGCCATTATTTTAGCGACTGCCCAAAGCAGAAATTGCCCGTTAATCACCCGGAATACTAAAGACTTTCAGGGCATTCCTGGGGTTGTTTCACCGTACCAGCTGTAGGCCGGGCAAGCACGCGCTGCCCGGCACTGTCACAGGGAATTACTCCCCTTCACCCGGGAACAGGAACGGGTTGATCGAGCTGCGGGCAAAGCCCTCCTGCTCCATCTTCGCGTCCAGAATCAGCGAGGCAAGATCGTCGGCCACCGCTTCGACTTTCGGGTCTTTTTCCTGATACAGAATCTTCAGGTAAGTGCCGCAGTCGCCGCAGCTTTCGGCTTTCACCGCCGCGTCTTCATTTTCCAGCGACCAGTAGTTCAGATCGCGGGTCTGCTCGCAGTTGCTGCACTTGATGCGCACCACGTGCCACTCGGTTTCACACAGGTTGCAGTGCAGGTAGCGCAGCCCCTGCGTGGTGCCGATTTGCACCATGCTCGATACCGGCATGGAGCCGCAGACCGGGCAGAACTGGCGCGCTTCGCCGTATTCTGCGCGCGCTTTGCCCGGGATCAGGCTTGCCATTTGCGCCCAGTAGAGCGACAGGGCAGCCCAGATAAACGGCGCTTTATCGCTGCTCACCAGCGAGAAGTCAGAGGCAAACAGCGCGCTTGCCATCTCTTCCAGCTCTTGTTCGGACGCTTTTTCCAGATTCTCAATGACCGACAGCGCGGTACCGCTCATCTCGGGCTTCAGCTCGGCAATCAGCGAATGCAGCAGCTTCTGCCAGTGCTTGTCGCGCGGCAGGACGTGAATGTCCAGCGGCGGCTTGCCCTGCGCGTTGGCTTCTTTGATGCGCGCGGTCAGGTCCATTTGCAGGGGATGGTCGTACAGCACCACTTCCTGCGCGTGGGCGACCAGCGCGGCAAAGCGCAGAAAATCGCCCAGCGGGTTGTTCTCTGCCAGCTCGCGCAGACGCTCTGCGCGGCGGTTGTAGAGGTTCTTGAGTCTGGGGAATAACAACGGCGGAATATAATCCGCCGTGCGTTTCTCGCTCGACCCCAGCTCATCTTGCGGGATTATGCGAATACTCATTCAGATGACTTTTCCTGTTTCTGGCGGACTTCACGGTACCAGCGCGGGTGATGTTTCTTCGCCCACGTACTGGTTACCCATCCTTCCACCATCGCGGTAATGGTGCCTTTCACCCAAAGGGCGGCGTAGATATGCACCATGATAACCACAATTAACGCCACTGCGGCAAATGAATGCAGCATCAGCGCGAATCGGATCACCGGGATTGAGAAAGCAGGCGCAAAGTACGGACGCCAGATGATCACGCCGCTCACCAGCAACAGGACCAGGAAGATAATCGCCGCCCAGAATACGCATTTCTGGCCGAAGTTATAACGCCCGGTATCACCCACTTCCTCGTTGACGACGATCTTACGAATATTCTTCGCCCAAAAGATATCATCCCGATTGATTAGGTTATGGTGCCAGTAGCGGAAAAACATGATGATGAACGACGCGAACATGATGACGCCCACAAACGGGTGCAGGATGCGCGCCAGCTGTGGTGTCCCCATGATCTGCATCAGCCAGTTGAAGGACGGGAAGAAGAACCCCAGCCCGCTTATCGCCGCCAGCATGAAGCAGAAGGCGGTGACCCAGTGGTTGATGCGTTCCGGCGCGGTGTAGCGCACGATGGTGTCACGTTTTCTCATTTGCGCACCTCGTCTTTCTCTTCATGCAGGTTGTCGTCTTCCTCTTCCGCGCGGTTCGGACCAACGCCGACGTAGTGGAAGATGCTCGCTGCGAAGGTGGCAGCAAAGCCCACCGCTGCCAGCGGTTTCCAGATGCCTTTCCAGAACTTCACGGTAGCGCTGATTTCCGGGTTCTCCGGCAGGCCGTGATACAGGTTCGGCTTATCGGCGTGGTGCAGCACGTACATCACGTGCGTACCGCCAACCCCGGCCGGATCGTACAGGCCCGCGTTGTCGTAACCACGGGTCTTCAGCTCGCCCACGCGTTCTGCCGCCAGCGTTTTCATATCCTCTTTGGAGCCAAATTGGATCGCGCCGGTTGGGCAGGTCTTCACGCATGCAGGCTCCTGGCCGACGGTAACGCGGTCCACGCACAGGGTGCATTTGTAGACGCGGTTGTCTTCCGGGTTCAGGCGCGGTACGTCGAACGGACAGCCCGCGATGCAGTAGCCGCAGCCGATGCACTGTTCGGACTGGAAGTCGACGATGCCGTTGGCATACTGAATGATAGCCCCTTCTGACGGACATGCCTTCAGGCAGCCCGGATCCGCACAGTGCATACAGCCGTCTTTGCGGATAAGCCATTCCAGTTTGTCGTTCTGCTCCACTTCCGAGAAACGCATCACCGTCCAGGACTTGGCGGTCAGGTCCGCCGGGTTGTCGTACACCCCGACGTTGTGACCCACTTCGTCACGCAGATCGTTCCACTCTGAACACGCCACCTGACAGGCTTTACAGCCGATACAGGTGGTCACGTCGATAAGCTTCGCCACTTCCTGCTGGTGGTCCCGTGCCTGAGGCGCGGGCGTGAAACCATTAGTCGCGGAACGACGGATAATGTCTTGAGATTGATAAGCCATAAGTCGTCTCCGTTACACCTTTTCCACGTTCACGAGGAAGGCCTTAAACTCCGGCGTCTGCGTATTCGCATCGCCGACGAACGGCGTCAGGGTGTTCGCAATGAACCCTTTCTTCGCCACGCCCTCATAGCCCCAGTGAATCGGAATACCGATGGTATCCACCTGCTGACCGTGAACGTTCAGCGTGCGAATACGCTTGGTCACCACCGCCTTGGCTTTAATGTAGCCGCGGTTAGAGGAGACCTTCACGGTATCGCCATGGGCAATCCCGAGCTTGTTCGCCAGCTTCTCGCCGATCTCCACAAACTGTTCCGGCTGCGCGATGGCGTTAAGCAGCGCGTGCTTGGTCCAGTAGTGGAAGTGCTCGGTCAGACGGTAGGTGGTGCCCACGTACGGGAACTTGTCTTTTTTACCCAGCGCTTCGAAATCGCCCTTAAAGATACGGGCTGCCGGGTTAGAGACCACGTTCGGGTGCAGCGGGTTGGTGCCCAGCGGCGTCTCAAACGGCTCGTAGTGTTCCGGGAACGGACCTTCCGCCATCTTATCGATAGCAAACAGACGTCCCATCCCTTCAGGCTGCATGATAAACGGCCCAACGTCGCTGCCCGGTGCGGCAGTGCTGTAGTCCGGAATATCCACGCCGCCCCATTTCGCGCCGTCCCACTTCAGAAGCTGACGCTTCGGATCCCACGGGTTGCCCTGTGGGTCAGCGGATGCGCGGTTATAGAGGATGCGGCGGTTAAGCGGCCATGCCCATGCCCAGCCCAGCGTATTGCCGAGGCCCGACGGATCGGCGTTATCGCGGTTGGCCATCTGGTTGCCCTTCGGCGTCCAGCTACCGGCAAAGATCCAGCAGCCGCTGGAGGTCGTGCCGTCATCGCGCAGGTGCGCGAAGGTGCTGAGCTGATCGCCTTTCTTCGCTAGTACGGTGCCGGTGGCCGGGTCGATAACGTCCGCCAGCGCCTTACCGTTGCTCTCCATCGCCACTTCTTCTGGCGCAGGGTTTTCCGGCGTCGAGTAGTTCCAGGTCATGTTCAGGACCGGTTCCGGGTTCGCGCCGCCTTCTTCCGCATACATCTTACGCAGGCGCAAGAAGATACCGGCCAGGATCTCGCCGTCGTTCATGGCGATGCCCGGGGCGTCCGCGCCTTTCCAGTGCCACTGCAGCCAGCGTCCGGAGTTAACGATAGACCCGTTCTCTTCCGCGAAGCAGGTTGACGGCAGACGGAACACTTCGGTCTGAATCTTCGACGGATCGACGTCGTTCGATTCACCGTGATTCTGCCAGAAGGTCGAGGTCTCGGTATTGAGCGGGTCAATCGTCACCAGGAACTTCAGCTTCGACAGAGACTCAACAACCTTGTTCTTGTTCGGGAACGAGGCCACCGGGTTAAAGCCCTGGCACAGATAGCCGTTCACTTTGCCCTGGTGCATCATCTCGAAATACTGCAGAACGTCGTAGCCTTTGTCCCACTTCGGCAGCCAGTCAAAGCCCCAGCTGTTTTCCGCCGTCGCTTTATCGCCGAAGAATGCTTTCATCATGGAGACGAAGAACTTCGGATAGTTGCCCCAGTAGTTTACCTGGCCTTCGAGCAGCGGTTTCGGCGTACTGGCCGTCAGGTAGGTTTGCAGGTCGGTCTGTTTTTCGCTTGGCAGGTTCATGTAACCCGGCAGGCTTTGAGACAGCAGGCCGAGGTCGGTCAGACCCTGAATGTTGGAGTGACCGCGCAGGGCGTTCACGCCGCCGCCTGCCATCCCCATGTTGCCGAGCAGCAGCTGAACCATCGCCATGGTGCGGATGTTCTGCGCGCCGATGGAGTGTTGCGTCCAGCCGAGGGCGTACAGGAACGACGCGGTTTTATCTTTCGCGCTGGTTTCGGCGATCAGCTCGCACACCTTCAGGAAGTCCGCCTTCGGCGTACCACAGATGTTTTCGACAACTTCCGGCGTGTAGCGGGAGACGTGCTCTTTCAGCAGGTTCCACACGCAGCGCGGGTGTTGCAGGGTGGTGTCGCGCTTCGCAAAGCCTTTCTCATCCAGCTCGTAGTTCCAGCTGGTTTTATCGTATTTGCGTTTTTCGGCGTCGTAACCGCTGAACAGGCCATCTTCGAAGTGGTAATCCTCACGCACGATCAGGCTGGCGTTGGTATAGGCTTCGGTGTATTCGCGGTTGTATTTTTCGTTGGTCATCAGGTACAGCAATACGCCTGACAGGAAAGTGATGTCAGTACCTGAACGAATAGGGGTGTAGAAATCCGCCACTGACGCAGTACGCGTAAAGCGGGGATCGATCACAATCAGTTTCGCACCGTTGTGGATTTTGGCTTCCATCGCCCAGCGGAACCCGACAGGGTGCGCTTCAGCGGCGTTACCGCCCATCACCACAATGAGGTTGGCGTTCTTGATGTCGACCCAGTGGTTGGTCATCGCACCGCGACCAAATGTTGGAGCAAGACTTGCTACCGTTGGTCCGTGTCAGACACGCGCCTGGTTGTCGACCGCGAGCATACCGAGTGCGCGCGTAAATTTCTGGGTTAAATAACCGGTTTCGTTGCTGGAAGCAGAGGCACACAGCATCCCGGTGGAGAGCCAGCGGTTGACCGTAACGCCGTCGGCGTTCTTCTCAACAAAGTTGGCATCGCGGTCTTCTTTAATGTGTTTTGCGATGCGATCAAACGCCTCTTCCCAGCTGATTTGCTGCCATTTGTCGGAGCCAGGCGCGCGATATTCAGGGAATTTGAGGCGGCTTTCGGAGTGGATAAAGTCCACCAGACCGGCCCCTTTCGGGCACAATGCGCCGCGGTTGACCGGATGATCCGGGTCGCCTTCGATATGGAAAATAGACGCTTTGGCGTTTTTAGCACCGTCGCCGAGGCTATACATTAACAGCCCGCAACCGACAGAGCAGTACGTACAGGTATTACGGGTTTCACGGGTGCGCAGCAGTTTATACTGCCGCGTTTCCGCCAGCGCTACGCCGGGCGCAAAGCCCAGTGCCGCTGCCGTGGTGCCTGCCATACCGCCAGCGCAGATCTTAAAGAACTGCCTTCTGCTGACCTGCATGGGTCACTCCTTGTTTCGACATTGCTTACATATGTAGTTTTGACTTCGCGGTTGAAGAATGACCGCAAAGGAGAAAAATTTGCGTTAATCCCTCAATTCCACGAGGGATATCATCAGAATACCACATTGTCGGTACCGCTGTTCTAATGGCGTTAATACAAAGTGAACGTATTATCACCATGTTGATTATAAAGTGTGATATTGATCACATTAACAGCTCTGCATGTTAAAGCGGTGTAGCCGGTGGCAGGTTGCACCCCTGCTAAATGAGTAGGAGAATGGTTGTCGAAAAGTTGATCCATACTATGCGTAACGCCTGTGGATTATGCTGCAATAGCAGGCTCACCTCCGTGGTTGTTCAGGAATACCGCTGTGTCTAAACAAAACCGTGCTCCCCACTCGTCACCACTGCCTGCGGGCATTGTGGAACTGTCGGTACACAGACCGCCCCACATCACCCATGCCACGCCGGATTTTCTGGCGGAAGAAGTGCCCGTTGCGCTCGTTTACAACGGTATCTCGCATGTCGTGATGATGGCTTCGCCAAAAGATCTTGAGCTGTTCGCCATCGGTTTTTCCCTCTCGGAAGGCATCATCGAGCATCCGCAAGACATCTACGGCATGGACGTGGTGCAGGCCTGCAACGGTCTCGAAGTGCAAATCGAACTCTCCAGCCGCCGCTTTATGGGGCTGAAAGAGCGCCGCCGCGCGCTGGCCGGGCGTACCGGCTGCGGCGTCTGTGGCGTTGAGCAACTCAATGATATTGGTAAACCCGTTGCGCCATTGTCGTTTACTCAGACCTTTAATCTGGCTCACCTCGACCATGCGCTTGAGCACCTGAACGATGTACAGCCCATCGGCCAGCTGAGCGGCTGTACGCACGCGGCGGCATGGGTGTTGCCGTCGGGAGAGATTGCCGGTGGGCATGAGGACGTTGGCCGCCATGTGGCGCTGGATAAGCTGCTGGGGCGCCGGGCGCGTGAAAGTGACGTCTGGAAGCAGGGGGCGGCTCTCGTTTCCAGCCGGGCCAGCTACGAGATGGTGCAAAAATCCGCGATGTGCGGTGTGGAAATTCTGTTTGCGGTCTCAGCCGCAACGACGCTGGCGGTGAAGGTGGCGGAGCGCTGTAACCTGACGCTGGTGGGCTTCTGCAAGCCGGGAAGGGCAACCATTTATACCCATCCACAGCGATTAATTCTTAATCAATAATTTTGAATGATAATAGCAAATCCTTCCGCTTTTAGTTGTTCATGATGAGGTCTAGTATTTATCTCATCAAGGCACGGTGCCTTACCTAAACAACTTAATGAAAGGGTTTATATTATGAAAAGCATCAAAACTTTTGTCGCTGTAATCGCTCTGGCTACTTCTTTCGGTTCTTTCGCTGCTCAGACCGTGACCGCAACCGCGTCAACCATTGACGGCGCAGAAGCGAAAATCGCGGCTCAGGCTCAGGAAGCCGGCGCGTCATCTTACAAAATTACCCAGGCGTTCTCAGGTAACCGCGTACACATGACCGCTGAACTGACGAAATAAGCTGTCACACCGTCGAAAGAGCGCCCCCGGGGCGCTTTTTTAGTTTATGCCCGCCACGCGCAGCAGCGCGGTTACCACTGCCGCCGCCACGATCACCACAATTAACGGCATTTTCCGCCAGGCCAAAAACACCGCAAACGCCACGCCCAGCACGCGCGCCATGCCTGCGAAATGTTCGCCTTCATAAAACGTGGTCGCCAGCGCCACGGAAAAAAGCAGCACTGTTGCCGCGTCTGAAAGCAGCGCCTGAGAGCGTTCTGACAGTGCCAGCCTGCTGCCCAGTTTCGCCCCGCCAAGACGCATCAGGTACGTTCCCGCAGACAAAATGGCGATGCCGAGAATAAAAAACGTCATATTTCCCATTATTTTTTCCTCGCAGCAAGACCCAGTAAAGAGAGCAGCACCGGTAATCCTACCGGGGCAAACGGCACGGCAGCCAGTGATAGCGCGGCACCGCTGCAGGCGCGGATTAGCGTGGTACGGTTTTTAAATGCGGGAACCACCAGCGCCAGTAATATGGCCGGGAATACCGCGTCCAGGCCGATGGTTTCCGGGTCAGGTAACAGTTTGCCAACCATTGCGCCCAGCAGCGCGCCGAGCGGCCAGACGATGGCGACGCCTAAGCCGCACAGCCAGTAGGCGGCCTTACGCTGCTCGGCGGTTTTTTGCGACAGGCCAAACACCACGCTTTCGTCGTTCATAATGTGGCAACCCAACAGGCTCAGGCCGCGCTTGCCTACCAGTTCACGCACCGTCACGCCAAACGGCACGTGCCGCGCGTTGACCAGCAACCCCGCGGCTGCGGCCGCCAGCGGGTTACCGCCGCTTGCCACAATGCCGATAAACATAAACTCTGACGCGCCCGCGAGTACGGTGATGGAGAGTACAAACGGTACCCAGACCGGGAAACCGTAGGCCATCGCCAGGGAGCCGTAGGACATCCCGACCACGCCCACCGCGAGGCAGACCAGGATAATTGCTTTTATGGTGTCGCCTTTCAGGCAAGAGAGATGATGCTTCATACATTTTTAGCCATATCGAACGTGTATCCATTATAATGAACGCAACGAAACTGATTTTCAAGACGAACGATTCGTTCGTTTTATAGAACAAGAGGCCGTTATATGACGCAGCCGATCAGCCTGATCGCCAAAAGTCTGGTGCGAGAACGCCTGCGAACCGGGCTTTCACTGGCGGAAATTGCCCGCCGTGCCGGGATCGCAAAATCCACCCTTTCCCAGCTGGAGTCCGGCAACGGTAACCCTAGCCTGGAAACGCTGTGGTCGCTTTGCGTGGCGCTGGATATTCCTTTCGCCCGCCTGCTTGAGCCGCAGTTGCCGACCACACAGGTGATCCGCCGCGGCGAAGGGACGAAAGTGGTCGCCGGACAGGCTAATTACGAGGCTATTTTACTGGCCGCATGCCCCCCCGGCGCGCGCCGCGATGTTTATCTTCTGATGACCCAGCCGGGTGCTGACCGTATTTCCCAGCCGCATCCGCCAGGCTCGGTTGAGCATATCATTGTCACGCAGGGACGGGCGCTGGTTGGCCTGCTTGACGCGGCGGAAGAGCTCGGCGCAGGGGATTACATTTGTTATCCCGCCGACCAGCCGCACATCTTTAAAGCCCTGGAGCCAGACACTTACGCGCTGCTGGTGGCGGAACAAAACTAACCCGACAATGCTGTCGTCTTCGCGGCAGCATCTTCCGTTAACCTCCTGAGTGAATTACCCATTTTAGCTTTTGTCAGAATGTGAATAACCTTATAAAAACTACGGCATTGATAATCATTTTCAATATCATTTAATTAACTATAATGAACCAACTGCTTACGCGGCATTAACAGCTGTGCCGCCCGACAATAATGGAGAGGATTATGAGTTATACACTGCCATCCCTGCCGTATGCCTACGACGCACTGGAACCGCATTTCGACAAGCAGACGATGGAAATCCATCACACTAAACACCATCAGACCTATGTGAACAACGCGAACGCCGCGCTGGAAAGCCTGCCAGAGTTCGCTAACCTGCCTGTTGAAGAGCTGATCACCAAGCTGGACCAGCTGCCAGCGGACAAGAAAACCGTTCTGCGTAACAACGCTGGCGGCCACGCTAACCACAGCCTGTTCTGGAAAGGCCTGAAAACCGGTACCACCCTGCAGGGCGACCTGAAAGCGGCTATCGAGCGCGACTTCGGTTCCGTGGACAACTTCAAAGCGGAGTTCGAAAAAGCCGCTGCTACTCGTTTCGGCTCTGGCTGGGCGTGGCTGGTTCTGAAAGGTGACAAACTGGCGGTGGTTTCTACTGCTAACCAGGACTCCCCGCTGATGGGTGAAGCGATCTCTGGCGCATCCGGCTTCCCAATCCTGGGTCTGGACGTGTGGGAACACGCTTACTACCTGAAATTCCAGAACCGTCGCCCGGACTACATCAAAGCCTTCTGGGACGTGGTGAACTGGGACGAAGCTGCAGCACGTTTCGCCGCTAAAAAATAAGGTTGCGTTGACGCCTGTGAGAAGCGAGTCTTATGACTCGCTTTTTTTTGTATCTGCGTAATGGAGGCAGCAATGCATTACCCGGTGAACGTGTTTACAGGCAAGGTAAGGGAGTACGACGGCAGTCGCCCGAGCGCCATCGCTAAAATTCAGGTCGACGGTGAGCTGACGCTTACCGACCTCGGGCTGGCGGGTGACGAGCAGGCCGAAAAGAAAATCCACGGCGGGCCCGAGCGTGCGCTGTGCCACTACCCGCGCGAGCACTATCAGCACTGGAAAGCCGAATTCCCCGAACAGGCGGATCTGTTTGTCGCGCCCGCGTTCGGTGAGAACCTCTCGACCGAAGGGCTGACCGAGCAAAACGTCTTTATCGGTGATATTTACCGCTGGGGCGATGCCCTGATTCAGGTGACGCAGCCGCGCTCGCCGTGCTTCAAGCTCAACTACCATTTCGGCATTCATGACATGTCGGCTCAGATGCAAAACGCGGGTAAAACCGGCTGGCTGTACCGTGTGGTGCTGGCTGGGCAGGTTTCAGCGGACGCACCGCTTGAGCTGGCATCACGCCTGAGCGATGTGTCTGTTTATGACGCCTGCGCCATTGCCTGGCATATGCCGTTTGATGACGAACAGTATCACCGCCTGCTGTCGGCGGCGGGGCTATCGACCAGCTGGACGCGCACCATGCAAAAACGGCGGCTCAGTAACAAAATTGAAGACAATGCCCGTCGGTTATGGGGTAAATAGGTTTCTCTTTCGTTCGTCTCCCCCGTGCTAACGGGGGATGCTCCCTTCTTTTACACCGTACTTAACCTTTCCTTGCTTCATTCCTGATACATGGCCCACAAAAAAAGTGTTGGCCATGTAAAAACACTTGAGAATTCTTCCAGCTCAAATATCTTATGATCAAATTGGTTTAAACCAGATGGTGTGGGATGAAAGAAAAAAACTACGTGGATGTGCTCAGGGAGCGTTTTGAACGCTGGCTGAGTGAACAAAACTTACCGGCTGGCTCGAAGCTACCGTCTGAGCGCGAGTTGTGCGAACTGCTGGATGCCAAACGCATGACCTTACGGCAGGTGCTGATTGAGCTGGAGGTGGGTGCACGGATATTTAGAAAGAACCGCAGCGGCTGGTTTATTTCTGCTAAGCGCTTTATCTATAACCCAAAATCCCTCTCCAGTTTTAATGCGGAAGCCCGTGCCCAGGGGCGAAATCCCTCCTGGGGCTATTTATCCCGTGAGAGCATGGAGAGCGTGCCGCATCAGGTTGAGAGGGTGTTTCCCGCGTCTGAGAATTGCTATCGGGTAACAGGATGGTGTGGGCTCGATGAACATAAGGTTTTTTACCACGAGTCATATATTGATGCAGAAACCGCGCCGGGATATATCCATAAACTGGAGAACCAGTCGTTTGCCAGCGTCTGGGAAGATGAATTCGGTCATACCTTAACCATTAAAGAGATGATCTTCAAACCGGTCAATATGCCGGAGCTGGCCTGCAAAGAACTGGGTGTGGCACCGAATACTTACGGAATTTTGGTGGAAAAACACCGAGCGACACGGGATAAAAAAGTGGTGCAGGTCGATTTTGAATACTGGCGCCTTGAATCAGTGGAACTCGTTATTCATGATGAATGAGAAGAAAAATGAAAAATATTGATAAAGTGCGGCTGGCGGAACGTGCGAGAAATATACCTCTCTATCTGCACGCCTACGCGTTTCATTTAAATATGCGCTATGAACGCGTATTGCCGGGTGATTTGTTAGATATAGCGCATCAGCAGAAATTAAAGGGGGTAAAAATTCATGTCGAAGACGGTGAAACGCAATCCCTGCAAAAATTAAATGACCAACAGTTACGCACGTTTAAAGAAAAAGCGCAAAGCTACCATCTGGATATTCATATTGAAACCAGCGCTTCGGATAAAGCGACGCTGGATGATGCGATCCGTATCGCCCTGGCGACGGGAGCGACCTCGGTGCGCTTCTACCCGCGTTATGAAGGGTATCTGAAAGACGTGCTCGATAAAATTGCCAGCGATATTGCGTATTTATCTCGTTATGACGATTGCGGCCTGAGTTTTACTATTGAACAACATGAAGATTTACAGGGCCATGAACTGGTGACGCTGGTGAAAAACAGCGGGATGAAAAACCTCTCCATTCTGTTCGACTTTGGCAATATGATTAATGCCAACGAAGAGCCGCTGGCGGCATTAGAGGTTATGGCCCCCTTGATTACCCAGGTGCATATTAAAGATGCGCGGATTATTAACGAGGGGAAAGGTTGGGGACATGAAGCCTGTCGTACCGGATACGGTGATCTACCTGTGGAGGAGATGCTAAAAAGATTACTACTTTTAGGCGATGAGCAACCCCAGGTCACCTCTTTTGGCTTAGAAGAAGAGGTGGAATATTATGCTCCTGCGTTCCGTTTCGACGATGAAGGGAATAACCCCTGGATACCGTGGCGAAATGCGAGCTATACCCCATTGCCCGACAGCACGATGGTAGATGCCCGTCTTGCGGAGGAAAAACATCACGCCCTTTCTCAAATTCAGTATATACGTAACGTGTGTCAAAAATTTATAACAACCTGACTAGTATTTAGATCGTTAAAAAAGAACGTCAACATGAAGGCCATTTCATTTTGAGCTGGCTGAGGATTATTGCATTCATTTTCTGATTGAGAACGTTTTCTCAACCTACGCTAAGGGTGTTAATTATGTTCATGAATAAATGGGCACGACTCTGCTTTTTGATTTTAGGCGGCGGGACGATATTCAAACTTTCCAGTATGAAAGATGTCTTTTATGTACCTATGCAAAATGACTGGGGATTAACCAATACCCAAATTGGTTTAAGCTTTACGGTATATACTATTGTCCAGACAACGGGCCTGTTCCTCTCTCTGTATATTGCCGACCGTTACTCTAAAAAAATACTGCTGCCGTTTGGTTTAATCGGCGTGGGATTGTGCGGCCTCTACTTATCCACGCTGCCGTCATTTACCGGGTATCTGCTCTGTTTTGCGGCGATGGCCTTTTTCGCTGACGTAGTTTACTGGCCAGTATTGCTGAAAGCGGTGCGTCTGCTGGGAACGCAGGAGGAACAGGGGCGTATGTTTGGCTTTCTTGAGGCTGGCCGCGGCGTGGTGGACGTGGTTGTTGCCTCCGGGGCACTGTTCGTCTTTGTGCACTTCGGGGAAGGCAAAGCGGGCATGCAGGCGGGGCTGTTATACTACACGCTGATTACCCTGGTCGCAGGGGTGATCACCTACTTCATTGTCGATGACGACAAGGTCAAAGGCAGCGAAAAGGGGAGTGCCAACATGGAGGTGCTCAAGGGGATCAAACATATCCTCTCCTGCGCCAACGTCTGGCTGGCCGCGTTTGGCATTTTCTTCGTGTACGCTGCCTACTGCGGGCTGACATACTTTATCCCTTTCCTCAAAGATATCTATATGCTTCCGGTTGCGCTGGTGGGAGCCTACGGCATTATCAACCAGTATGCCCTGAAAATGGTGGGGGGACCGGTGGGCGGTTTCCTGGCGGATAAAGTGGCAAAATCGCCTACTGTCTACCTGAAGTGGACCTTCCTGATTGCCGCCGCGGCGATGATTGTCTTTATGCAGCTACCCCACCAATCGATGAACGTCTATATCGGGATGGCGGCAACCTTAGGTTTTGGGGCGATTATTTTCTCGCAGCGCGCCATTTTCTTCGCGCCGATGGATGAGATAGGCACTCCGCGTGAGTATGCCGGCTCGGCAATGGCGTTTGGCTGCATCATCGGTTACATGCCCGCCATGTTTGCTTACACGCTTTATGGCTGGCTGCTGGATACCCACACCGGTATCGCAGGCTACAACTATGTTTTTAGCGTGATGATCGCGTTCAGCCTGATGGGATTCGTCTGCTCAACGCTGCTGGTGAAACGGATCAAAAAGCAGAACCGCGCGGCAGTCACCGCGGAGGTGTAAGGTAAGCTGTCCCCGGCAAACGCCGGGGACAGGGCGTCATGAACGTTTGTACAGCGGCAGCCAGAGGGTCAATCGCAATCCACCCAGCGGACTGTCATCGGCTTTCACCCAGCCACGGTGCTGCTGCATGGCGGTTTCCACAATCGCCAGGCCCAGCCCCGTACCCCCCGATTCCCGGTCGCGCGCCTCATCGGTACGATAGAACGGACGGAAAATCTGCTCGCGGTCTTCCGGGCTGACGCCAGGACCGTCGTCGTCGACAATGACGGTGATCCCGTCTTTATCCACCGAGAACGCCACCTCAATCTTCGTGTGCGAGTAGCGCAGGGCGTTACGCACGATATTCTCCAGCGCGCTTTCCAGCGTGTTGGGGTTACCGTACAGCGGCCATGGACCCGGTGGGAAGTTGACGGTGAAGGATTTACCCATCTGTTCCGCTTCGAACGCCGCGTTGTCCAGCACCTCGTGCCACAGGTGATTGGCTTTCACCGTTTCGCTGACCAGCGCGTTTTTCTGCTGATTACGCGACATGACCAGCAGGTCGTTGATCATGCTGTCCAGGCGGTGAGCTTCTGTTTCAATACGCTCCAGCTCTTTGCTTTCACCGCTGCGGCGGCGCAGCAGCGCGGTGCCAAGCTGCAGGCGCGTAAGCGGGGTACGCAGTTCGTGCGAGATATCCGACAGCAGACGTTGTTGTGCGGTCATCATGCGATCGAGAGCGCTCACCATCTGGTTAAAACTGGTCCCGGCGGCAAGGAATTCCTGCGGTCCGGCTTCCAGTTCAGGGTGTTGTCGCAGGTTACCCTGCGCCACTTCATCGGCGGCATTTTTCAGCTTACGCGCTGGTTTTGCCAGGCTCCACGCCAGCCATAACAGCAGCGGCGAGCTGACCAGCATGGTGACAATCAGCAGCAGGAGAGGGCGGTCAAACAGCAGGTTGATAAAATCAGACTGGGAGTTGCTCGCCGGACGGATCAGGTAGAGCTGATAATTATCCTCTCCGTCTCTGACGGAGAAAGGCCCTACCATTTCTACGCGGCCATATTTCTTCTTCTGGGGATGATCGGCGTTATCCGCCTGGCCAATGAAGTTGCGGATAATCTGCATTTCATTGCGATCGGCCCCAATGACGCGGCCTTCGCTGGTCACCAGCAGCAGGCGTTGTCCGGGCGGCGCCCACTTGTCGATAGCGCGAAATAATCTGCGCCACCACATTAAATCGTTCGGCGGGTCGTTTGCCAGCTCGGCTTCCACGTGTTGCTCGATCATCACGCCCTGACGTTGCTCGCTGTCGAGAAGCTCCGTCATCTGGCGTGAGTCGAGTTTTGGCAACATCAGTACGAGCATTAAAACCAGTGCCAGCGTCAGCCAGAAGATAGCGAAGATGCGGGCGGTTAAGCTTCCTATCATGAAGCGGAAACCATCAGATAACCGCGACCACGCAGGGTTTTAAACCATGGGTGACCGTCTTTACGCTCCGGCAGCTTACGGCGCAGGTTAGAGATGTGCATGTCGATGGCGCGGTCAAACGGGGTCAGACGCTTGCCCAGCACTTCCTGACTTAAATGTTCACGCGAAACCACCTGGCCGAGGTGCTGCGCCAGCAGATACAGCAGGGTGAACTCCGTGCCGGTCAGTTCCAGCGTCTGGCCATCAAAGCTCGCTTCCTGACGGCCCGGGTTCAGGCTCAGGGAGTCGACTTCAAGGGTAGGTGAGCTGTTGTCGGTATTCTGCTGCTGCTCGCTCCAGTGGGAACGACGCAGGATCGCGCGAATACGGGCGACCAGTTCGCGGTCGTTAAACGGCTTCGGTAAATAGTCATCCGCGCCCAGCTCAAGGCCGAGTACGCGATCGAGTTCGCTGCCGCGTGCGGTCAGCATGATAACGGGAGTCTGGTGTGTCTGGCGAAGCTCTTTCAACGTATCAATGCCGTTTTTCTTCGGCATCATCACGTCGAGCAAAAGTAAATCGATGCTGTCGTCAAGGAGACTCAGCGCCTGCTCGCCATCATGGGCAACCAGGACGTTGAAACCTTCCATGTCGAGCAACTCCTTTAAAAGGGATGTGAGCTCTCGGTCATCATCAACTAACAGGATTTTATTCATTGTTTAAATACCTCCGAGGCAGAAATTACGACATCAAGGCTGTCTAATCCATGACTTTACGTTGTTTTACACCCCCTGACGCATGTTTGCAGCCTGAATCGTAGACTGTCTCTCGTTGAATCGCGACACGAAAGATTTTGGGAGCAAGTGATGCGCAAAGTTACCGCTGCCGTCATGGCCTCAACGCTGGCGTTCAGTGCGTTTAGCCAGGCTGCTGAAGCTATCATCAGCGATAACAGTCCCTTACAAGAGGGTGCAACGCAGAACAGCAGCCAAAGCCATATGTTTGACGGCATAAGTTTAACCGAACATCAGCGTCAACAGATGCGAGATCTGATGCAGAGGGCGAGACACGACCAGCCCCCTGTTAATGTTAGCGAAATGGAGACAATGCATCGCCTTGTCACCGCAGAAAATTTTGACGAAAGCGCTGTACGCGCTCAGGCCGAAAAAATGGCACAGGAACAGGTTGCCCGCCAGGTCGAAATGGCGAAGGTCCGCAACCAGATGTTCCACCTGCTAACGCCCGAGCAGCAAGCGGTTTTGAACACCAGACATCAGCAGCGAATGGACCAGCTGCGTGAGGTTGCACGGATGCAGCGAAGCTCAGAAACGACGTTTTTCAGTAGCAATAGCAGTACCCGTAGTAACCAGTAAACCCTGTTTTCCTTGCCATAGACACCATCCCTGTCTTCCCCCACATGATGTGGGGGTTTTTTTTGCCCCGCATTCTGATTTGTTAACCGTTTATTCATCCTTCGACTCCACATGCTTCCGTTATACTAGCGGCATGACATGACAGGAGCGTTTATGAATCAATCCTATGGAAGACTGGTAAACCGGGCCGCCATGGCCGCGACGGTAATGGCGTCGTGCTTGCTGGTCATCAAAGTTTTCGCGTGGTGGTATACCGGTTCGGTCAGTATTCTGGCGGCGCTGGTGGACTCGCTGGTGGATATTGCCGCCTCGCTGACCAACCTGCTGGTGGTGCGTTACTCGCTGCAGCCAGCGGATGAAGAGCACACCTTTGGGCACGGTAAAGCGGAGTCGCTGGCCGCGCTGGCGCAAAGCATGTTTATATCCGGTTCTGCGCTGTTCTTGTTTCTCACCGGCATTCAGCATCTCGTCTCGCCAACACCGATGAACGATCCCGGCGTCGGCGTCGTTGTGACGATTGTCGCGCTTATATGCACACTTGTTCTGGTAACGTTCCAGCGCTGGGTTGTGCGCAAAACGCAAAGTCAGGCTGTACGGGCAGATATGCTTCATTATCAATCTGATGTTATGATGAATGGGGCTATTCTTATTGCGCTCGGTCTGGCCTGGTATGGCTGGCATCGGGCCGATGCGTTGTTTGCGTTAGGGATTGGTATCTATATTTTATATAGCGCCCTGCGGATGGGGTATGAAGCGGTGCAATCACTGCTTGACCGCGCCCTCCCGGACTCAGAACGAAATGAAATTTTTTCTATCGTGACCTCCTGGCCCGGCGTCAGCGGTGCACACGATCTTCGAACGCGGCAGTCAGGGCCGACCCGCTTTATTCAGATTCACATTGAAATGGAAGACAACCTGCCACTGGTTCAGGCTCACGTGATAGCTGAGCAGGTCGAGCAGGCGATTTTGCAGCGTTTTCCTGGTTCAGACGTCATCATTCACCAGGATCCCTGCTCGGTTGTACCCGGTCATGTTGGGCTTTCGTAATTCGTTGTAAAAAAGTGAGCCAGGCCAGCATTTTGTGTATAAATTACCGCCATTTGGTCTGACCTGAATCAATTCAGCTGGAAGGGATTGATATACTATTTGCAGTATTCGTTGGTCGATAAGTTTCTTCCGGCAACAGATTTCAATTTTGCATTCCTAAGTTCAGAGGTAGTCATGATTAAGAAAATCGGTGTGTTGACAAGCGGCGGTGATGCGCCGGGCATGAACGCGGCAATTCGTGGTGTTGTCCGTGCAGCGCTGACGGAAGGCCTGGAAGTTTTTGGCGTTTATGACGGTTATCTGGGCCTGTATGAAGATCGTATGGTTCAGCTCGACCGTTACAGCGTGTCTGACATGATCAACCGTGGCGGTACTTTCCTCGGTTCTGCGCGCTTCCCGGAATTCCGTGATGAACACGTTCGTGAAGTGGCTATCGAAAACATGAAGAAACGCGGCCTGGACGCCCTGGTGGTTATCGGTGGTGACGGCTCCTACATGGGTGCAAAACGTCTGACCGAAATGGGTTTCCCGTGCATCGGTCTGCCGGGCACCATCGACAACGACATCAAAGGTACTGACTACACTATCGGCTTCTTTACCGCGCTGGGTACCGTTGTTGAAGCGATTGACCGTCTGCGTGATACCTCGTCTTCTCACCAGCGTATCTCTATCGTTGAAGTGATGGGCCGTTACTGCGGCGACCTGACCCTGGCGGCAGCCATTGCGGGCGGTTGCGAATTTATCGTCGTGCCAGAAGTCGAATTTAGCCGTGAAGATCTAGTGGCTGAAATCAAAGCGGGCATCGCGAAGGGTAAAAAACACGCAATCGTGGCTATCACCGAGCACATCTGTGACGTTGACGAGCTGGCGAAGTACATCGAAGCCGAAACCAAACGCGAAACCCGCGCGACCGTACTGGGTCACATCCAGCGTGGTGGTTCTCCAGGCCCTTACGACCGTATTCTGGCGTCCCGTATGGGCGCGTACGCTATCGATCTGCTGCTGCAGGGTCACGGCGGCCGCTGCGTCGGTATTCAGAACGAAAAACTGGTTCACCATGACATCATCGACGCGATTGAAAACATGAAGCGTCCGTTCAAAGGTGACTGGCTGGACTGCGCGAAAAAACTGTACTGATCGGCGTTTTTTGCCCGGTGGCGCTGCGCTTACCGGGCCTACAAAAGCACGGTTCGTAGGCCGGGTAAGGCGAAGCCGCCACCCGGCTTTTTTATGTGTGCACGCTTTTTTATTCCACTACGTTATAGCCAATCTTTTTTTATTCTTTAATCCGCGAATCGCTTTCTGGCACGCTGCATTCATCAAAACACTACACAAGAGAGCTGGGCGATGAATAAATGGGGCGTGGGTTTAACATTATTGCTGGCATCGACCAGCGTTCTGGCTAAGGACATCCAGTTACTGAACGTGTCATACGACCCGACGCGTGAGCTGTACGAGCAATACAACAAAGCGTTTGCAGCACACTGGAAACAGGAAACCGGCGACAACGTCGTGGTTCGCCAGTCTCACGGTGGTTCTGGCAAGCAGGCGACCTCCGTCATCAACGGGATTGAAGCCGACGTGGTGACCCTGGCGCTGGCCTACGATGTTGACGCGATCGCCGAGCGTGGCCGTATCGACAAAAACTGGATCAAACGCCTGCCGGATAACTCCGCGCCATACACCTCGACCATCGTTTTCCTGGTACGTAAAGGCAACCCGAAACAGATCCATGACTGGAATGACCTGATTAAGCCGGGCGTGTCAGTCATCACGCCTAACCCGAAAAGCTCTGGCGGCGCTCGCTGGAACTACCTGGGCGCATGGGGCTACGCGCTGCACCATAACAATGGCGACCAGGCCAAAGCGCAGGAATTCGTGAAAGCGCTGTATAAAAACGTTGAGGTGCTGGACTCCGGCGCACGTGGCGCCACCAACACCTTCGTCGAGCGTGGGATTGGCGACGTGCTGATCGCATGGGAAAACGAAGCCCTGCTGGCCACTAACGAACTGGGTAAAGACAAATTCGAGATCGTGACCCCAAGCGAATCAATTCTGGCTGAACCGACCGTCTCCGTGGTCGATAAAGTGGTTGAGAAGAAAGATACCAAAGCGGTGGCGGAAGCCTACCTGAAGTATCTGTACTCGCCAGAAGGCCAGGAAATTGCGGCGAAAAACTTCTATCGTCCACGCGATCCGGCCGTTGCGAAGAAATACGAAAGCGTATTCCCTAAACTGAAACTCTTCACCATTGATGACGAGTTCGGTGGCTGGACCAAAGCGCAGAAAGAGCACTTCTCTAACGGCGGCACCTTCGACCAGATCAGCCAGCGCTAACCCCTTAGCCCATGACACGGTGACCCGGCGTGAGAAATCCGCCGGGTTTTTTATTTGGTCATCATTTTGCGTTACTCTTTTGCCTCTATTGAAAACAGGGAACGCGTTGTGAAAAAAATTATCTTATTGATCCTCATTGTCATCGCCCTTGCCGCTGGCGGCGTGTACTGGATGAAAGCGGGTAATCCGAATGCGTTGCGACATATCGTTCTCGACCAGTGTGTGCCGAATCAGATCCAGAATCGTAACCCGGCGCCGTGTGCGCAGGTGAAAACGGATGCAGGCTATGTGGTATTTAAAGATCGCAACGGGCCGCTGCAGTACCTGCTGATGCCGACATATCGCATCAACGGTACCGAGAGCCCGCTGTTGACCGAAGCGCACACGCCGAACTTTTTCTGGCTGGCGTGGCAGTCGCGCAGCTTTATGACCCTGAAGCGCGGATCCGAGGTGCCTGACAGCGCCATTTCGCTGACGATTAACTCGCCGACAGGGCGCACGCAGAACCATTTCCATATTCATATCTCCTGCCTGCGTCCGGACGTGCGCGAGAAGCTCAACGCGGCACAGGGAGAAATCAGCACCCAGTGGCTGCCTCTTCCCGGAGGGCTGGAAGGACATGAGTATCTTGCTCGCCGGGTGACGGAAAATGAACTGGTGCAGCGCAGCCCGTTCATAATGCTGGCGGAAGAGCTGCCGGAAGCGCGCGATCATATGGGGCGCTTTGCCCTGGCGATGGCGCAGCAGTCGGATGGCTCGTTTGTGTTGCTGGCGACCGAGCGCAATCTGTTGATGCTCAACCGCGCGTCGGCAGAGGAATTGCAGGATCATCAATGCGCTATCCTGAAGTAACCCCACCATAAATCGCGTTTACTCGGGCTGCCTGTCACCGTAGACTTGCTGAAAAATTCTACAGGAGACAGGTATGTCGTTCTGGTTAACGTATCCTCTGCTGCTACCCTCACTGATCGTTGGCGTCACCATCGTTCTGTGGGCGACGTCGCTATTGCCGGAATTCATCACCGCGCTGCTGTTCTTCACGGCGGCGATGACCGCCAGAATCGCCCCGCCGGAGGTCATCTTCGGCGGTTTTGCCTCGTCGGCTTTCTGGCTGGTATTCAGCGGCTTTGTGCTCGGCGTGGCGATCCGTAAAACCGGACTGGCGGACAGGGCCGCCCGGGCGGTGTCGTCAAAGCTCACCGACTCCTGGGTATTAATGGTAGCGAGCGTGGTGCTGCTGAGCTATGCGCTGGCGTTTGTGATGCCGTCGAACATGGGACGTATTGCGCTGCTGATGCCGATTGTCGCGGCGATGGCAAAACGCGCCGGTATCGCCGACGGCTCCCGCGCCTGGTTTGGTCTGGCGCTGGCGGTAGGGTTTGGGACTTTCCAGCTTTCGGCGACGATTCTGCCCGCTAACGTCCCTAATCTGGTGATGAGCGGTGCTGCGGAAGGTTCGTACGGCATCCATCTGAACTATGTCCCGTATCTGCTGCTGCACACGCCGGTGCTGGGCATTCTCAAAGGCCTGATCCTGATTGGCCTGATCTGCTGGCTATTTCCCGGTAGCCCGAAACCGCCGAAGGAACAGGCGCCCTCTGAGCCTATGGGGCGGGACGAAAAGCGTCTCGCCTGGCTGCTGGCGGTGGTGCTGGGGATGTGGGTGACGGAGAGCTGGCACGGCGTGGGACCCGCGTGGACGGGGCTGGCGGCGTCGATCATCGTTATGCTACCGCGTATAGGTTTTATCACCGGGGAGGAGTTTTCTGCGGGGGTGAATATGCGCACCTGTATCTACGTTGCCGGTATTTTGGGGCTGGCGATCGTCGTGACCCAAACCGGTATCGGAACGGCGGTGGGCGAGGCGTTGCTCCGCATTATGCCGCTGAATGCAGACCGACCGTTCACCAGTTTCCTGGCGCTGACCGGTATTACCACCGCACTCAACTTCATTATGACCGCCAACGGCGTGCCGGCGCTTTACACCACCTTGGCGCAGAGCTTCTCGGATGCGACCGGTTTCCCGCTGCTGTCGGTGATCATGATTCAGGTGCTGGGCTATTCTACGCCGCTGCTGCCGTATCAGGCGTCGCCGATTGTGGTGGCGATGGGGCTCGGGAAGGTGCCTGCAAGGGCGGGGATGGTGCTTTGTCTGGCGCTGGCGGTGGCAACTTATCTGGTGCTGCTGCCGCTGGATTATCTGTGGTTTAGCGTGTTAGGTAAGTTGTAGCGTTTTTGTAGGGCGGGTAAGCGCAAGCGCCACCCGCCACAAAGGCAATTACGCCTGTTTAGCCGCTTCTGCCGCTTTAACGATCACCGCGAAAGCGTCCGCTTTCAGGGATGCACCGCCAACCAGCGCGCCATCGATGTCTGGCTGGGTGAACAGCTCAGCAGCGTTGGAGGCGTTTACGGAACCGCCGTACTGGATTATCACTTGCTCAGCGACTTTGGCGTCAGCTTTCGCAATGTGGTCACGGATGAATTTGTGAACCGCCTGAGCCTGCGCAGGGGTTGCTGATTTGCCGGTACCGATCGCCCAGACTGGCTCGTAAGCGATAACCGCGCCTTCGAACGCTGCCGCGCCCTGGGTTTTCAGCACGGCGTCGATCTGACGTGCGCACACTTCTTCGGTTTTGCCCGCTTCGTTTTCTGCTTCGGTTTCACCGATGCACAGAACCGGGATCAGACCCTGCTCTTTCAGCACGGCGAATTTCTTCGCGATGAACTCATCAGATTCTTTGTGATAGGTGCGACGCTCGGAGTGGCCGATGATGATGTATTTCGCGCCGATATCTTTCAGCATTTCAGCGGAGGTTTCACCGGTGAACGCGCCAGACAGGTTAACGTCAACGTTCTGCGCGCCCAGAATGATGTGGCTGCCGTCAGCGGCGTGTTTAGCCAGATCCAGGTACATATCCGGCGGAGCGATAGCAACCGCGCAGCCCGTCACGCCAGCCAGCTCTTTACGCAGGTTCGCAACCAGTTCGTTTACCATGTGGCGGCTGCCGTTCAGTTTCCAGTTACCCATCACTAAAGGATGTCGCATTTCAATTCTCCACGCTCAATAAGCGAATTAAGGAATATGGCCACCCTGTCGGGCAGCATGGTCTGTGAATCAGTATAGAGATTTTCCCTCGAAAGGCTTTGCTTTTTGTCATTAATTCGCCCCGTCGAGAGTGTCAGATAGTGCCAGCTTAATCGGTTCAACAGCGAAGGTCAGTCCTTTTTCGCCGTTGTCCGCTACAACATAGCGGATCGCGCCTTCGGTATCGGCGTAGTAACGCTTGTTTTTCCCGGCGGTAAGGAGTTTTTGCAGCTTTTGCTGACTTTGCTTTTTCGTCAGCGCAGGGGTAAAGGCCTGCAATACCGCGCTCATGTACTCCAGCGCTTTCGCCTTAGCGGCTTTCTGCTCTGGCCCCTGTATTGGCAGCCAGGTGATTTGCATGCTTTTGATTTTTAACGTCCCGCGCTCCAGCGCCGTGGAGGCATACAAATTCTCGTTAATCTTGCTTGCCGCACGGGTCAGGGTAGGCGTGTCACGGGGGCCATCAATAGCGCGAAACTCATCCAGCGGCAGCGTGGGGTTGGCCTGATTGAAGGTTTCACGAAACTCGCTGATGGACTGATCGAATGACGGCGCGCCCGCCAGCAGATACGGAGCTGTGGTCGGGGCAGTGGTTTCGGCGGCGTGCAGGGGGTAACCCACGCTGAGCAGCGCTAAACACAGGAAGAGAGAACGTGCCGAACTTTTCATCAACATTGCCCCTGGCCGTAAGTGCTCATGATTAAAACGATATCTGGTCGGCTTGTCAAAAGGTCACAACTCCAGGGTAAAATGCGCGCTATACGATAATAAGGAACCTTACATGACCATACAGCAGTGGCTGTTTTCGTTCAAAGGGCGTATTGGACGCCGTGATTTCTGGATCTGGATGGTGACGTGGATTGTCGCCATGCTGCTTCTGTTTTTCGTTGCTTACAATGCATGGCTGAGCACGCAAACGGCGGCCTTCGCGCTGGTCTGTCTGCTATGGCCAACGGCGGCTGTCGTCGTGAAACGGCTGCACGATCGCGGACGTTCCGGCGCGTGGGCATTTCTGATTATTCTGGCGTGGATGCTGGTAGCGGGGAACTGGGCAATGCTTCCGTCCATCCTGCCGTGGGTTGTGGGCAGGCTGCTGCCGTCGATCATCTTCGTGATGATGATTGTCGATCTGGGCGCGTTTATTGGCACCCAGAGCGAAAACAAATACGGTAAAGACACCGTTGAGGTGAAGTACCGCTGATCACCAGTAGTGTTCGGCGGTCATATGGCCCGGCCGGCGGCGAAGATGTTTCGTCATCTGCCGGGTATCCTTCAGAAGCTGCTGCGTGTCGCGAACCATCTGCGGATTGCCACACAGCATGACGTGGCTGGTTTCAGCGTTCAGCGGCAAACCCACCGCGTCCTCCAGGGCTCCACTCTCAATTAACGCCGGCACGCGACCGGTCAGCGCTCCTGCTACGGTTTCGCGGCTGACCACCGTCTGAATCTTTAACTTTCCGCCGTACTGCAGTTCCAGCGCCTGCATCTGCGGCAGGTAGCTCAGGTCTGCAGCGTAGCGCGCAGCGTGCACCAGCACGATGTTTTTAAAGCGCTCCAGATCTTTGCCGTACTGCAAAATAGAGAGATAAGGGCCGATGGCTGTACCGGTTGCCAGCATCCAGAGCGTGTCACAATCAGGGATCTCTTCGAGCACAAAGAAGCCTGCCGCTTCACTCACAATTTGCACGTCGTCGCCGGGCTTGAGGGCGGCAAGACGCGGGCTGAGCTTACCGTCCGGAACGGTGACCAGATAGAACTCAAGATCCGGGTTATCAGGCGCGTTAACGTAAGAGTAGGCGCGCTGCACGCGCTCGCCGTCGACATCCAGCCCCAGCTTGGCGAATTGCCCGGCTTTAAACGGGTGGACGGGAGCATGGACGGTGAGACTAAATAGCGCATCGGTCCAGAACTCTATTTTCGTGACTTTACCTGTTACCCAGTCCGCCATGATCTTCTCCTGTGCTGTTTCTCTGTTCTATCTTCCGTACTTGTGGTGACAATTTCCAGCCCGTCAGGGCCGGAAAGCTCTATCGATCAAACGGTTTTACAGAATGTGCGTCTGTACGTCCGGGTCTTTGCGGTCGAGATAGTGGATAGACTGGATGCGGCGAATGGTGCGCGATTTACCGCGGATCAGCAGCGTTTCGGTGGTCGCCATATTGCCCTTGCGGGTGATACCGTCCAGCAGATCGCCTTTGGTGATGCCGGTCGCGGAGAAGACAACGTTGTCGCTACGGGCCATCTCGTCCAGAGCCAGCACTTTATTGGCCTCGATGCCCATCGCTTCGCAGCGCGCCAGCTCGTTTTCTCCGATACGGCGGTTCTCTTCGCTGTCGCCTTTCACCTCATGGCGGGGGAGCAGACGGGCCTGCATGTCGCCGTCCAACGCGCGGATCACTGCCGCAGAGACGACACCTTCCGGCGCGCCGCCGATGCCGTACAGCACGTCTACTTCGCTGTCCGGCATGCAGGTCAGGATCGAGGCGGCAACGTCACCGTCAGGAATAGCAAACACGCGCACGCCGAGCTTTTGCATCTGCGCGATGGTGGCGTCGTGGCGCGGTTTGGCCAGAATCGTCACGGTCAGTTCGCTAAGGGGTTTGCCCAGGGCTTTGGCGATGTTGTGCAGATTCTCTTCCAGCGGCAGGCTGAGGTCGATTGCGCCCTTTGCGCCAGGCCCGACAATCAGCTTTTCCATGTACATATCCGGCGCGTTAAGGAAGCAGCCCTTATCGCCCACGGCCAGCACTGCCAGGGCATTGGCCTGACCCATTGCCGTCATGCGCGTACCTTCGATCGGGTCGACGGCGATATCCACGGCATCGCCTTTGCCGGTACCGACTTTTTCACCAATATAGAGCATTGGCGCTTCGTCGATCTCGCCTTCGCCGATCACGATGGTGCCGTCGATGTTGACCTGGTTAAGGACAATGCGCATGGCATGGACGGCTGCGCCGTCTGCGGTATTTTTGTCGCCACGACCCAGCCATTTATAGCCTGCAAGGGCGGCCGCTTCGGTGACGCGGGAAAACTCGATAGCAAGTTCACGTTTCATGAGGTACTCGTGCAATCAAAAGGAATTGCACGAAGTTTATCACAGAGTGGGGAGGGGGGTTTTAAGTCCCCTCTCCCCTTTGGGGGGCTTACTCGTCGTGCTCTTCCCACGCCAGGGCGCGTTTCACCGCTTTCTTCCAGCCGCTGTAGCGGAAGTTACGCTCGGTGGTTTCAATGCCCGGGCGGAATTCGCGTTCGATCACCGCTTTTTCCTGCAGCTCGTCCAGGTTCTGCCAGAAGCCTACCGCCAGACCGGCAAGATACGCCGCGCCCAGCGCCGTCACTTCACGCACTTCAGGACGCTCAACGCGGGTGCCCAGAATGTCGGACTGGAACTGCATCAGGAAGTTATTCGCGACCGCACCGCCGTCCACGCGCAGGGCGTGCAGACGAATGCCGGAGTCAGCCTGCATCGCTTCCAGCACGTCGCGCGTCTGGTAGGCGATGGATTCCAGGGTGGCGCGAATAATGTGGTTAGAGTTCACACCGCGCGTGAGGCCGAAAATCGCGCCGCGTGCATACGGATCCCAGTACGGTGCGCCCAGACCGGTGAACGCAGGTACCACGTACACGCCGTTGGTGTCTTTCACTTTGGTCGCGAAGTACTCGGAATCGAACGCATCGCTGATCAGCTTCATCTCGTCGCGCAGCCACTGGATAGACGCGCCGGCCATGAACACCGCACCTTCCAGCGCATAGTTCACTTCGCCGCGCGGGCCGCAGGCGATGGTAGTCAGCAGGCCGTTTTCTGATTTCACCGCTTTCTCGCCGGTGTTCATCAGCATAAAGCAGCCGGTGCCGTAGGTGTTCTTCGCCATCCCTTCTTTGACGCACAGCTGGCCGAACAGCGCCGCCTGCTGGTCACCGGCGATACCGGCGATAGGAATACGGGTGCCGCCTTTACCGCCGATGTTGGTCTGACCGTACACTTCTGAAGACTTGCGCACTTCAGGCAGCATCGCGCGTGGGATATCCAGGGCGTCCAGCATCTTGTCATCCCACTCCAGGGTGTTGATGTTGAACAGCATGGTGCGCGAGGCGTTGGTGTAGTCGGTGACGTGAACGCGTCCCTGGGTCATCTTCCAGATGAGCCAAGTGTCAACGGTACCGAACAGCAGCTCGCCGCGTTTAGCACGCTCGCGTGAACCTTCCACATGGTCGAGGATCCATTTCACTTTGGTGCCGGAGAAATACGGGTCAACCACCAGACCGGTGGCGCTGCGCACGTACTCTTCCATGCCGTCGCGCTTCAGCTGTTCGCAGATCTCAGAGGTACGGCGGCACTGCCAGACGATGGCGTTGTAAATAGGCTTACCGGTTTCACGTTCCCAGACAATCGTCGTTTCACGCTGGTTAGTGATACCAATCGCGGCAATCTCGTCGGAACTGATATCGGCTTTCGCCAGCACTTCGACCAGCGTGGAGCTTTGTGACGCCCAGATCTCCATCGGGTCGTGTTCTACCCAGCCTGGACGAGGATAAATTTGCTCAAATTCGCGCTGTGACACGCTGACGATGTTCGCGTCATGATCCATTACGACAGCGCGGGAGCTGGTAGTGCCCTGGTCGAGCGCAACGATATATTTTTTTTCGGTCATGGTATGTGTCCCGTAGTCAGATTACAGCGAAGCTTTTTGTTGTGCGGTAGAAGTCGTTTCCTTCTCCTCTTCCACACAGGTGTCGCACGGTAAATGGCGACCAATTAATTTGCGGTAGCTGAACGCACCCAGCGCAGCCCCGACAACCGGCGCAAACAGCGGTACCAGGAAGTAAGGAATGTCTTTGCCTCCGGTGAAGGCGACGTCGCCCCAGCCTGCGATGAAGGCGAACGCTTTTGGTCCGATATCACGTGCCGGGTTCATCGCGAAGCCGGTCAGCGGGCCCATGGAGGCGCCAATCACCGCAATCAGCAGGCCAATCAGCAGGGGGGCCAGCGGGCCGCGCGGAATGCCGTTTCCGTCGTCGGTCAGCGCCAGGATAACGCCCATCAGAATAGCGGTAATCACCATTTCAACTGCGAACGCCTGCACAAAATTGATATGCGGGTTTGGGTAGGTTGAGAAGATGCCTGCCAGATCCAGACTTTCGACGCTGCCGCGTACCATATGATGCGTCTGTTCGAAGTCGATGAAAAGATTGTAATAAAGCCCGTAAACTAACGCCGCTGCGCAAAACGCGCCGGCAAACTGAGAAAGAATGAAAGGAACAACTTTGCGTCCGTCGAAGCACGCGAACAGCCACAGTGCGATTGTCACCGCCGGGTTAAGATGTGCACCAGACACCCCTGCGGTCAGGTAGATGGCCATCGCCACGCCCAGACCCCAGATGATACTGATTTCCCACTGACCAAAACTGGCACCCGCCACTTTCAGTGCAGCGACACAGCCCACTCCGAAGAATATCAACAACCCGGTACCAAGGAACTCGGCAATGCACTGGCCTTTTAAGGTTGATGTCTGACTCATAATCGGAATCCTGAAGAAATTGATGTTTATTGTTAGCATGGCCGCCCGTGACAGCCACGATGCCCTGTAGACATAGTGTTAATTTATCGTTAACGAGCAAAAACGAGAAATATCGAAATCAAAATGTGTGGTCTGCGTCAATAAAATGAGCGTTTTCGCGCCATAAAGCACATTTTTGCAGCAGTGCAGGATCGGTACAGGAATGTGAGCTGAATCATTTCATTAACGAATCAGTTAACAATTTAGGGGTATATGACGCGAACGCACCAGGACCAGACCTAAAAGTGTTGCAAACCGCGATCTGCGCGGTGTGTCGCTGGACACAGAGCGCCGCGCTCCATACAATCGACGGTATATGTCGTGCGCGTTTATGTTAAAGCGTCGCCTTGCAATTCAGGAGAGGTAGCATCATGTCTTTAGAAGTGTTTGAGAAACTGGAATCGAAAGTACAGCAGGCGATTGACACCATCACCCTGCTGCAGATGGAAATTGAAGAGCTGAAAGAGAAGAACAACAGCCTGGCGCAGGAAGTTCAGAACGCGCAGCACGGCCGCGAAGAACTGGAGCGCGAAAACAACCAGCTGCGCGAACAGCAGAACGGCTGGCAGGATCGCCTGCAGGCGCTGTTGGGACGTATGGAAGAAGTCTGATTCCCATTGGGATGAACTGAACAGGCCGGGTAAGGCGATGCCGCTACCCGGCTTTTTTTATGCCAGTTATAAAAAAGGCCGCCAGAGGCGGCCTTAACGCTACTTGTCCTGCGCTGTCATAGCAAAAGCAACGAACACATTCGGTTCATCACTCTTTACAACGAGTACGCTGGCGACAATGAACGCGATACATAAATAGCGTTTCATTATGCGGTCCCTGCAGCTAACCGCTCCACCGTTCACCACCGGTGATAAGTCGGTGGACACAAGCCCGGTTAAAGGTTGCTTTACGGTTGTGAATACACCTTTCCCTGGACCGATGCCCATGTGCGAGATGGCGGAAAGGGACGATGCATCATAATGAGCAGCAGCAGCGTAGTTAAGGTTTTAATAGTTAATTAGGAATTTATAAAGGGTCGATGGGGTTACCTGAGATTTGAACCAGGGTAAGATAAAAATCCTGGTTAAAGGTTGCAAAACTTCCCAACGGACCGCGAATCCCGAGGGACAAAAAAACCGCCACATTGCTGTTGGCGGTTTTTTTATGGTCCACGCTTACGGTTTTATTACTCGATATCCAGCGGATCTTCGGAAAGGATAATGCCGGTATTATCGGCGTAGAGATGGTCGCCGGAGAAGAAGGTCACGCCGCCGAAGTTAACGCGCACGTCGCTTTCGCCGATGCCGTCACCCGCCGCCCCTACCGGTATGGCCGCGATGGCCTGAATCCCGATATCCAGGTCTTCCAGATCGTCCACCTGGCGCACGGAGCCGTATACCACAAGGCCTTCCCACTCGTTCTGCACGGCAATGCCGGCCAACTCAGCATCAATCAATGCACGGCGCACGGAACCGCCGCCATCGACCACCAGTACGCGGCCGCGGCCGTTCTGTTCGAGCAGATCGTACAGCAACCCGTTGTCCTCGAAACATTTCACCGTGACGATCTGTCCGCCAAACGACGACCGCCCACCAAAGTTGGAGAACAGCGGTTCAACGACGTTGACATCTTCCTGGTAGATGTCACAAAGCTCGGAGGTATCGTATTTCATAGGTTTAACGCTCAGTTGCTGCGAATGTGTTCAGTATATCGTGCGAAATGCGTTGTTGGCAAAATCATCAATTGTTAATTGATATTTGTCAGCTAACTGAGCGTCTGGCTTAATACAATCCCGATGACGAACAACAGGTTAGTCAGCAGCGCGCCTTTTACCGTGCGCTCCAGCATCGGCGGCATGGCGGACGGGCTGAGCTCACGCATCACAAAGCGGGCCTGCTTAATCAGCAGCGGCGCGGCAAGCACAAACAGCCAGCCCCACACGCTCTGCAAGGAAATCAGGTTAAACAGCGCCAGGCAAACCAGCGCGCCAGTGAGCAGGCAGGCATGATAGCGGCGCGCATTCACCGGCCCCAGACGCACGGCCAGGGTATTTTTGCCATTCTCGCGATCGCTGTCGATGTCGCGCAGGTTGTTGATGTTGAGCACCGCCGTCGCCAGCAGGCCGCAGGCGGTCGCGGGCAGGAACAGGGCAGGGATCACCGTATGCGCCTGCAGGTACCAGCTTCCCATCACGCTCAGCCAGCCGAAGAAAACCAGTACGGAGATATCACCGAGCCCAATATAACCGTAAGGACGCGTGCCGACGGTGTAGGTAATGGCTGCGATAATGGCCAGTAAACCCAGCACCAGGAAGCCAATAAAATCGCTGGGAGTCTTAGACGCCACCGTCACCAGCGCCAGGCCGGATGCACAGATCAACACCACGGTGATAATCAGCGCGCGCTTCATCTGCGCCTGGGTAATCACCCCTTTCTGCATTCCGCGCAGTGGCCCTATGCGGTCCGGCTTGTCGCTGCCTTTTACCGCGTCACCGTAGTCGTTGGCGAGATTGGAGAGGATTTGCAGCAGGCCGGCGGTAATCAATGCCAGCGCGGCGACCAGCGGATCAAAATAACCCTGCCACCAGGCAAGGGCGGTGCCGACGATAATCGCGGCAAAGGCCAGAGGAAGTGTTTTAGGGCGCAGACTTTCGAGCCACGCCTGAGTACGGCTGATGTCAGTCATAAGTATTTAGCCAATAAAAATGGGGGCATTAGCCCCCATTAAACGTGATGAGAATCCAGTAACCGCGATTATAGGATAAAACGGCTCAGATCTTCATCTGCCACTAACGCATCCAGATGTTTACTCACATATTCTGCGTCAATGGTAACGGTTTGACCGTTCAGGTCGCTCGCGTCGTAAGAGATATCTTCGACCAGGCGTTCCAGCACGGTATGCAGACGACGCGCACCAATGTTTTCGGTGGTTTCGTTCACCTGCCATGCAGCCTGAGCAATACGTTTGATACCGTCTTCGGTGAACTCAAGGTTCACGCCTTCGGTCGCCATCAGCGCTTTGTACTGTACGGTAGCAGAGGCGTTTGGCTCAGTCAGGATACGTTCGAAATCTTCGGTGGTCAGCGCCTGCAGCTCAACGCGGATAGGCAGACGGCCCTGCAATTCCGGGATCAGATCCGACGGGCTGGCAACCTGGAAGGCACCTGATGCGATAAACAGGATGTGGTCCGTTTTCACCATGCCGTGCTTGGTGGAGACGGTGCAGCCTTCTACCAGCGGCAGCAGGTCGCGCTGAACGCCTTCGCGGGACACATCCGGGCCGGAGCTGTTGCCGCCGCGCTTACAAATCTTGTCGATTTCGTCGATAAACACGATACCGTGCTGCTCAACCGCGTCGATAGCGTCCTGCTTCAGCTCTTCCGGGTTCACCAGCTTCGCGGCTTCTTCTTCAATCAGCAGCTTCATTGCGTCTTTAATTTTCAGCTTACGCGCTTTCTGCTTCTGGCCGCCCAGGTTCTGGAACATGGACTGCAGCTGGCTGGTCATCTCTTCCATGCCCGGAGGCGCCATGATTTCCACACCCATTGGTGCGGCAGCGAGATCGATCTCAATCTCTTTGTCGTCCAGCTGGCCTTCACGCAGTTTCTTGCGGAACGCCTGACGCGCAGCGGACGGTTCCGCCTGCTGTTCTGCCTGGCCCCAGTTGTTTTTTGCCGGTGGGATCAGCACGTCGAGAATACGCTCTTCGGCCATCTCTTCCGCGCGATAGCGGTTTTTCTCGATCGCCTGGACGCGCACCATTTTGATCGCCGAGTCGGTCAGATCGCGGATGATGGAGTCCACTTCTTTACCCACGTAGCCCACTTCGGTGAACTTGGTGGCTTCAACTTTGATGAACGGCGCGTTGGCCAGCTTCGCCAGACGACGGGCGATTTCGGTTTTACCGACGCCGGTCGGGCCGATCATCAGAATGTTCTTCGGCGTGACTTCGTGGCGCAGCTCTTCGTCAAGCTGCATACGACGCCAGCGGTTACGCAGGGCGATAGCCACAGAGCGCTTGGCGTTATCCTGGCCGATAATGTGTTTGTTCAGTTCGCTGACAATTTCGCGTGGGGTCATTTCAGACATGGGAGATCCTTACGCTTTGGAGGTCAATTCTTCGATGGTGTGGTTGTGGTTGGTATAGATGCAGATATCACCTGCAATATCCAACGCCTTCACCGCGATATCACGTGCGTTCATGTCGGTATTTTCCAACAGCGCGCGGGCAGCAGCCTGGGCATAAGGGCCGCCAGAGCCGATGGCAATCAGGTCATTTTCCGGCTGAATCACGTCACCGTTACCGGTGATGATAAGCGATGCGGTTTCATCGGCGACCGCCAGCAGCGCTTCGAGCTTGCGCAGCATGCGGTCGGTACGCCAGTCTTTCGCCAGCTCAACGGCAGCTTTCACCAGATGACCCTGGTGCATTTCCAGTTTGCGTTCAAACAGTTCAAACAGCGTGAAGGCATCCGCCGTGCCGCCTGCAAAACCGGCGATCACTTTGTCGTTGTAGAGACGGCGCACTTTCTTCACGTTGCCTTTCATGACGGTATTACCCAGCGTGGCCTGGCCATCACCGGCGATTACCACATGGCCGTTACGGCGTACACTTACTATTGTTGTCACGAGCAGACCCCCTGGTTACAGAATCGGGAAACAGAAGCCCTGAGCCTGTGCTCAGGGCTGAATTAAATGATAGATGGGGGGGATTTCGGGGGTTTCAACCCCCGGAGGCGAGTCGAATGCAGTTTGTGTGGCCGGCGACTTTCAAACGCGAAATGGTGCCATCGGCATTTTCTTTGCCTTTGACCGGACCAATCACCACGCGATTCCAGCCGTTATTGGTGGTAATACGCGAATCAAACCCTTCAAAGGCCAGCTGAGCACGTACCGTTTCCGCCTGCTCGGCACCTTTGAACGAACCGCACTGTACCATCCAGCGGCGCTCATCTTTTTTCTCGGCCGTCTGCTTCGGCGCTTCGGTCTCTTTGGTGACCGGTGCGGCCTGCTGCGTTTTCGGCTGCTGCGCGGTGGTATGCGCTGGCGTCTGGAGCAGATCCTGATACGGCTGAGCCGCCTGTTTCTGCGGCTGCGTTTTCGGCTGCTGTTGGACAGGCTGAGACTGCACCGTACGCGTCTGCTGCTGGTATGGCTGTTCCGTTACCCGCGGCTGCGTTTTAGGCTGCTGCACCGGCTGGGTTTGCGCCCACTGCTGCTGCTGCTGAATCTGCTGTTGTGCCTGACGTCGCTGCAGAGTTTGCTGGCGCTGCGCCGGCGTCTGTTCATTCCACGGCACTTCGTTCAGCTGCGTAGGCTGCTGGCGCATATCGGCCTGCATTTGTGCCAGCAGCTGACGCTGTTCATCCGTCAGCTGATTCGCATTCTGTACTTCACCACCCGCAGAAGGTTCTGTTGGCGCACGTACCCCAGGCTGACGGCTTTCCAGCTCTTTGATATAGCGCCAGCGCTCTTCAGGCTTCGGAGGAAGGCCGTTTCCGGCGACTTTACTGGCCTGAAGCGCCTCAGACTCTTCTTTTTTATGGTGCGTGATAAAATACAGGCCACCAATAAAGGCGACGACTACAGCCGCAGCAATAGCGACCATTGCTGGCGAGACAGCAGGCAGGTTACGTTGCTTTTTCCTTGAGCTACTCTTTTTGCGTCGCGAAGGTGCCGGCTGGCCGCGACGTACATAATCTCGTTGTGCCACTATCGTTTCGCTGTATTTATTCGTTCGTCAGCCCGCCATGTTACTTAAGCGGCGGGGCTTTGACCAGATAAGGGTATCCGAAAGACGTTTACTTTAAGTCAATGCCTGGGTCGTGCCGCGAACAATCAGTTCGCAGTCCAGCAACCGCGAGCCGCTGCTAACTGTTTGACCGTGAAGCTGATCCAGCAGCAGAAGCATTGCTTCGCGGCCGATTTGATAGCGCGGCTGAGCGACCGTTGAGAGCGGCGGATCGCAAAATTCCGAAAGCGAAATATTATCGAATCCGATGATCGATAAATCTTTCGGTATGCGAAGGCCGCGGCGTTTGGCATACGATAATGCACCCAGCGCCATCACGTCGCTGTGACAAAATACGGCGGTTGGCGGCTCAGGCAGGTCCAGAAGTTTCTCCAGCGCCTGTCCACCCGCAGCGAAGGTAAAATCACCGCGCGCAATATAGTGCGGATCGACGGTGACGCCGGTACGGCGCAGCGCCTGAACGTAGCCCTGTAAGCGGTAGTGACACAGCGGCATCTCTTCCGGTCCGGCAATACAGCCAATACGCTTATGCCCCAGTTCCTGGAGATAGTTTACGGCGTTGAATGCGGCGGTGAGGTTATCAATGTGGACCGTCGGCAGCTCCAGCTCTGGCGCAAACTCGTTGGCCATGACCATCGGCGGTAAATTACGCTGTTCTTCAATGCTGGCATCAAACGGCAGGCGAGAGCCAAGCAGCAGCATGCCGTCGATCTGCTTGGTGATAATGAGATCGATGAAGGTTTTTTCCTGCTGGTTCTGGTGAGCACAGTCGCCAATCAGCACCAGGTAACCCTGTTCCGCTGCGGTGACTTCAATACCGCGGATAATCTCGCTGAAGAAAGGGTCACAGATGTCCGGTACAATCACCAGGATAGTGCGCGACTCATTGCGTTTGACGTTTCTCCCCATCGCCTGTGGGAAATAGCCCACTTCAAGCGCAGCCTGCTCCACCCGGTTACGGGTCGCCTGGGAGACTTTATCCGGGTTCATTAATGCGCGGGATACCGTTGCCGTAGAGACCTGCGCTTTCTGGGCAACGTCTTTCATGGTCGCCGGTGCAACCTCTTTCCTGGACTTCAACGTCTTCTCCTCGCCTGAACACCGAACTTCTGACATCACCATTTTTACAGATAGTTAATGGAATCGGTTACAGAATTTTCATAAAAAGTGTGAGGAGCGTTAAATTTTTCGATCCAGCTTCAGCCTTCGATGGGATCGACGTCCAGTACCCACTTCACTTTTCTCGCCTCGGGCAGGGTGTTAATCAGCACCAGCGCGCCGCTGACGATGTGCTGAAGACGAACGCGAGAGGGGTGCTGGAGCAAAATTTGCCAGCGGAAACGGCCGCCGCGTTTTGGGGCGAGTGCCGGCACCGGGCCCAAAATCCACAGCTGATTATCCACCAGCGGACTGGCCTGCAGGAGGTTTCTCAGCTGCTGCAGGAAAAGCGGCGCCTGCTGGTTGTTGTGGTCTTCCGCGCGGATGATGACGTGGCTGGTCCACGGCGGTAGCTGCATGGCCTGGCGTTCGGCCAGCGCCTGCTCGGCAAAGGCGTCATAGCCTTTGTGCAGAAGGGTTTGTAGCAGCGGGTGCTCCGGGTGGTGCGTTTGCAATACCACTTCGCCCTGTTTACCGGCGCGCCCGGCGCGCCCTGCCACCTGGGTGTAAAGCTGGGCGAAGCGCTCGGCTGAACGGAAATCTGCCGAGAACAGCGCGCCGTCCACGTCCAGCAGGGCGACCAGCGTCACGTCCGGGAAGTGGTGGCCTTTTGCCAGCATCTGAGTGCCAATCAGGATGCGCGCGCCGCCGCGATGCACTTCCGCCAGCTGCTGCTCCAGCGCCCCTTTGCGGCTGGTGGTGTCCCGATCGATTCGGGACAGGGGCACGTCGGGGAAGAAGGGCGCAAGGGCCTGTTCCAGCTGTTCCGTTCCCAGCCCCACCGGCACGATATGCGTGGAACCACATGACGGGCACTGACGCGGCACCGGGCGCTGGCTGTCGCAGTGGTGGCAGCGCAAATGCCGCTGGGCCTGGTGGAAGGTATAGTAGTGATCGCAGCGCGGGCACTCGGCAATCCATCCGCAGTCGTGGCACAGCAGGGCGGGTGCAAATCCGCGACGGTTAAGAAACAGGATCACCTGATTGCCCGCCTGCAGGTGCTGGCGCATGCGGGTAATCAGTGCAGGCGCAAGCCCGGCCTGGACCTGCTGACCTTTCAGATCCAGTACGTGCTGAATGGCCGGACGGGCATTCCCCGCGCGACGCGTCAGGCGCAGCATATGGTATTTACGCTGGCGCACGTTGTGCAGCGTTTCGAGCGCAGGCGTGGCGGAGCCGAGAATAATAGGAATTTGCTCGCTGTGGGCGCGATAAACAGCCAGATCGCGGGCGTGATAGCGCCAGCCTTCCTGCTGTTTATAGGAGCTGTCGTGTTCTTCGTCGATCACGATAACGCCAAGATTTTTAAACGGCGTAAACAGCGACGAGCGGGTGCCGATCACAATCGCCGCTTCGCCGTTTTTCGCTTTCAGCCAGGCGCTGAGGCGTTCGCTGTCGTTCAGGCCAGAGTGCAGCACCTCAACCGGCGCATTAAAGCGTTCGCGAAAGCGGGCGATGGTTTGCGGCGTCAGGCCAATTTCCGGCACCATCACCAGCGCCTGTTTGCCCTGTGCAAGCACGTTTTCCAGCACGCTCAGGTAGACTTCCGTCTTGCCGGAGCCCGTCACGCCCGCCAGCAGCCAGGCGGAGAAATGATCGGAGGCGCTATGAATCGCGCCAACGGCGGTGGCCTGTTCGGTATTCAGACGCAGGCGATCCCCTGAAACGGAGAAACTCTCGCGCCAGTCGTAAAGGGCAGGCGCTTCGCTTGCCAGGTCGCTCAACCCTTTCTTTCTTAATGCCTGTAGCGCCGTTTCGCTGACTTCAAGTTCGTCGACCTGATGCCGCCAGATTTTCCCCTGACGCAGCGCCGCCAGGGCCTGCTGCTGTTTCTGTGAGCGCTTGAGGCTGTTAATGTCGACGGCCTGGCCATCTTCCGTAGCAAACCAGTACCACATCGGCGCATGGCTGGCGCTTTTGCCCTGACGCAGCATGATGGGCAGAGCGTGGAACAGGACGTCGCCAATGGGGTGATGATAATAATCCGCCGCCCACAGCAGCAGTCGCCAGGTGCTGGTGGAATAAACGGGCTCGCTGTCGAGCACCTCAACCACCGACTTCAGTTCATTGAGCGGCAGTTCGCTTCGATCGCTGACGGAGACAACAATCCCCACGCGCTGCTGCTTGCCAAACGGCACGGTCACGCGACAGCCCGCTTTGGCGCTCATGCTGTCGGGCAGCAGGTAGTCAAAGGTGCGGGGAAGCGGAACGGGCAGGGCAACGTGAGCGACGGGCATCGAATCTTCCTGACTTGAAAAGTGGCGCGTTAGTATACACATTAGTGAAAGCGGCGTGCGGATCAGTTTGCATACGTTGGTCAAATTCTGTATGATTCGCCGCCTTTGGTGACTTTACGCCAAAGAACTTACAATCAACATCGCGTGGTGTCTGGCGTTAGGGCTGGAAGAGCGACGCGGCCTTAACTGAGGTTCTCCCATGAAAAAAGATATTCACCCGAAATACGAAATGATTACTGCAAACTGTTCTTGCGGTAACTCTATCCAGATCCGCTCTACCGTGGGTCACGATCTGAACCTGGACGTGTGCGGCAAATGCCACCCGTTCTACACTGGTAAGCAGCGTGATGTTGCAACCGGTGGCCGTGTTGACCGCTTCAACAAGCGTTTCAGCATCCCGGGCGCTAAATAAGTTTCCCGAAAAAAAGGCACCGCAAGGTGCCTTTTTTGTATCCGCTTCTCAGTATTCCCACGTCTCCGGGTCAATACCCAGTTCACGCATGATCACCTTCGCCTCTTCCGGGATTTCATCACTGCGTTCTTTACGCAGATCTTCATCGTTCGGCAACGGTTGACCGGTAAACGCATGCAGGAACGCTTCGCACAGCAGTTCGCTGTTGGTCGCGTGGCGCAGGTTGTTCACCTGACGACGCGTACGTTCATCGGTGAGGATCTTCAACACCTTCAGAGGAATAGAAACCGTAATTTTCTTTACTTGTTCACTCTTCTTACCGTGCTCAGCGTATGGGCTGATATATTCGCCGCTCCATTCAGCCATGAGATACCTTTAATCCTCTCAGTCATTTATCTAAAGGTGCAAAACCTGTAACCACCCGTTTTGAACCGCAATCTTGCCTAGTTTACCGTAGAGACGATACCGTGGCACGGATATTGCCGCTGCAGCGTGCACTAAAGCATATAATTTTAACGGCTATTTGCGCATTGCTCAATCTATACGCAAAGAAGTTTAGATGTCCAGATGTATTGACGTCCATACTTTCAATGTTTACTCTGGTGCCTGACTTTTCACCTCATTCGCCAGGAAGCCCTCACCATGACGCGTAAACAGGCCACTATCGCAGTGCGTAGCGGATTAAATGATGACGAGCAGTACGGCTGCGTTGTCCCGCCCATTCATCTTTCCAGTACCTACAACTTCACCGGATTTAATGAACCCCGCGCGCATGATTACTCGCGTCGTGGCAACCCTACGCGTGACGTGACCCAACGCGCGCTGGCCGAGCTGGAAGGTGGCGCAGGCGCCGTATTAACCAATACGGGGATGTCCGCCATTCACCTGGTGACCACCGTGTTCCTGAAACCAGGTGACCTGCTGGTTGCGCCGCACGATTGCTACGGCGGCAGCTATCGCCTGTTTGATAGCCTGGCAAAACGCGGCTGCTATCGCGTACTGTTTGTCGATCAAAACGATGAACAGGCGCTGAAACAGGCGCTGGCAGAGAAGCCAAAGCTGGTTCTGGTGGAAAGTCCAAGCAATCCATTGTTGCGCGTTGTCGATATTGCGAAAATTTGTCAGCTCGCAAGGGATGCGGGAGCGATAAGTGTAGTGGATAATACGTTCCTCAGTCCGGCCCTTCAGAACCCACTCGCACTGGGTGCCGATCTGGTATTGCATTCATGCACTAAATATCTGAACGGCCATTCTGATGTGGTCGCGGGCGTGGTGATTGCCAAAGATCCCGACGTTGTAACCGAACTGGCATGGTGGGCCAATAATATTGGCGTCACCGCGGGTGCCTTCGACAGCTATCTGCTGTTGCGCGGCATCCGCACGCTGTCGCCGCGCATGGAAGTGGCGCAACGCAATGCGCAGGCGATTGTCGATTTCCTGAAAACCCAGCCGCTGGTGAAGAAGCTCTATCACCCGTCGCTGCCGGAAAATCAGGGGCACGAGATTGCCGCGCGCCAGCAGAAAGGGTTTGGCGCGATGTTAAGTTTTGAACTGGACGGTGACGAGCAAACGCTGCGTCGCTTCCTGAGCGGGCTGTCATTGTTTACGCTGGCGGAATCCTTAGGTGGGGTTGAAAGCTTGATCTCCCACGCCGCGACCATGACGCACGCAGGTATGGCACCGGAAGCACGTGCCGCCGCCGGTATTTCTGAGACGCTGCTGCGGATCTCAACCGGTATTGAAGATTCTGAAGATTTAATTGCCGATCTGGAAAATGGCTTCCGGATCGCAGCCAAGGGGTAATCATGAGTGTGATAGCGCAGGCAGGGGCGAAGGGTCGTCAGCTGCACAAGTTTGGTGGTAGTAGTCTTGCTGATGTGAAATGTTACCTGCGTGTCGCAGGGATCATGACGGAATATTCACAGCCGGGTGACATGATGGTTGTCTCGGCGGCGGGCAGCACCACCAACCAGTTGATTAGCTGGCTGAAACTGAGCCAGACCGATCGCCTTTCTGCGCATCAGGTGCAACAGTCCTTACGCCGTTACCAGAGCGAGCTGATTGCTGGCCTGCTGCCTGCGGACGTAGCGGACGGGCTGATCAGCGCCTTTACCCATGACCTTGAGCGTCTGGCCGCCCTGCTGGACAGCGGGATCACCGATGCGGTGTATGCCGAAGTGGTGGGCCACGGTGAAGTGTGGTCCGCGCGCCTGATGGCCGCGGTGCTGCAACACCTGGGCGTGGAGGCGGCCTGGCTCGATGCGCGTGATTTCCTGCGCGCCGAACGCGCCGCGCAGCCGCAGGTGGATGAAGGGTTGTCCTATCCGCTGCTGCAACAGCTGCTGGTGCAGCATCCGGGCAAACGTATTGTGGTTACCGGCTTTATCAGCCGCAGCAACGCGGGTGAAACCGTGCTGCTGGGCCGTAACGGCTCCGACTACTCGGCAACGCAAATCGGTGCCCTGGCGGGCGTGTCCCGCGTCACCATCTGGAGCGACGTGGCCGGTGTTTACAGCGCCGACCCGCGTAAAGTGAAAGATGCCTGTCTGCTGCCGCTGCTGCGTCTCGACGAAGCCAGCGAGCTGGCGCGTCTGGCGGCGCCGGTACTGCACGCGCGCACGCTGCAGCCGGTTTCCGGTAGCGATATCGACCTCCAGCTGCGCTGCAGCTACACCCCGGATCAAGGCTCTACCCGTATTGAACGCGTGCTGGCGTCCGGCACCGGGGCGCGTATTGTCACCAGCCACGACGACATCTGCCTGATTGAGTTCCAGGTGCCTGCGGGCCAGGACTTCAAACTGGCGCATAAAGAGATCGACCTGGTGTTAAAGCGTGCTCAGGTGCGCCCGCTGGCCGTTGGCGTTCACAATGACCGCCAGCTGCTGCAGTTCTGCTATACCGCTGAAGTGGCGGACAGCGCCCTGAAAATTCTGGATGAAGCGGGCCTGCCGGGCGAGCTTCGCCTGCGTCAGGGGCTGGCGCTGGTGGCGATGGTGGGCGCGGGCGTCACCCGTAACCCGCTGCACTGCCACCGCTTCTGGCAGCAGCTGAAAGGCCAGCCGGTGGAGTTCACCTGGCAGTCGGAAGAGGGCATCAGCCTGGTGGCCGTTCTGCGCAAAGGGCCAACCGAAAGCCTGATTCAGGGTCTGCATACCTCCCTGTTCCGCGCGGAAAAACGCATCGGCCTGGTGCTGTTTGGTAAAGGCAACATCGGTTCCCGCTGGCTGGAGCTGTTCGCCCGCGAACAGGTCACGCTCTCGGCGCGTACCGGGTTCGAATTCATTCTCGCGGGTGTAGTGGACAGCCGCCGCAGCCTGCTGAACTACGAAGGGCTGGACGCCAGCCGCGCGCTTGCCTTCTTTAATGATGAAGCCGTAGAGCAGGATGAAGAGTCGCTGTTCCTGTGGATGCGCGCGCACCCTTACGATGACCTGGTAGTGCTGGACGTGACCGCCAGCGAACAGCTTGCCGATCAGTATCTTGATTTTGCCAGCCACGGCTTCCACGTCATCAGTGCGAACAAGCTGGCGGGGGCGAGCAGCACCGATAAATACCGTCAGATCCACGACGCGTTTGAAAAAACCGGTCGTCACTGGCTCTACAACGCCACCGTTGGTGCGGGGCTGCCGGTTAACCACACCGTGCGGGACCTGATTGAAAGCGGCGACAGCATTCTGGCGCTGAGCGGTATCTTCTCCGGCACGCTCTCCTGGCTGTTCCTGCAGTTTGACGGCACCGTTCCGTTCACCGACCTGGTGGATCAGGCGTGGCAGCAGGGCTTAACGGAACCCGATCCGCGTGTTGATCTCTCCGGTAAAGACGTGATGCGCAAGCTGGTGATCCTGGCGCGTGAAGCCGGTTATGACATCGAACCGGATTCCGTACGCGTCGAATCGCTGGTACCTGCCGGCTGTGAAGAAGGCTCTGTGGACCATTTCTTTGAAAATGGAGAAGAACTTAACGAGCAAATGGTGCAGCGTCTGGAAGCGGCGAACGAGATGGGGCTGGTGCTGCGCTACGTGGCGCGTTTCGAGGCCAACGGAAAAGCGCGAGTCGGTGTCGAGGCGGTGCGTCCTGAACATCCGCTGGCGGCGCTGCTGCCGTGCGATAACGTCTTCGCCATCGAAAGCCGCTGGTACCGCGATAACCCGCTGGTGATCCGCGGTCCTGGCGCGGGGCGCGATGTCACCGCCGGGGCCATCCAGTCCGACATCAACCGTCTGGCTAAGCTGCTGTAACATCTGCATTTCCCTCTCCCTGTGGGAGAGGGTTAGGGTGAGGGCATCAGACCGCACTCACCCTCATCTTGAATTTTTCTCATATTCCCTGAGCAAACCTCACCGTTATTGTTGATTATTTCTATTGACGTCCCTCCGCTTTTCCGTCATTTTTACATCTGGACGTCTAAACGTATAGAAGTTCACAACACAACAGACAATGACACGCGATTGATAGAGGTAAGGTATGAGCTTTTTTCACGCCAACCAGCGGGAAGCACTGAATCAGAGCCTGGCCGAAGTAAACGGCCAGATTAACGTCTCTTTTGAATTTTTCCCGCCGCGCACCAGTGAAATGGAGCAAACCCTGTGGAGCTCTATCGATCGTCTCAGCAGCCTGAAACCGAAGTTTGTCTCCGTGACCTACGGTGCGAACTCCGGCGAGCGTGACCGTACGCACAGCATCATTAAAGGCATCAAAGATCGCACCGGTCTCGAAGCGGCCCCGCACCTCACCTGTATCGACGCCACCCGCGACGAGCTGCGCGCCATCGCCCAGGATTACTGGAATAACGGTATCCGTCATATTGTCGCATTGCGCGGTGACCTGCCTCCTGGGAGCGGTAAGCCGGACATGTATGCCGCCGATCTGGTGGGGCTGTTGAAGGGGGTGGCGGACTTTGATATCTCCGTGGCCGCTTATCCTGAGGTTCATCCGGAAGCGAAAAGCGCTCAGGCCGATCTGCTTAACCTCAAGCGTAAGGTGGATGCCGGCGCGAACCGCGCCATTACTCAGTTCTTCTTTGATGTGGAAAGCTACCTGCGCTTCCGTGACCGCTGCGTCTCCGCGGGCATCGACGTTGAAATTATCCCGGGTATTCTGCCGGTCTCTAACTTCAAACAGGCGAAGAAATTTGCTGATATGACCAATGTGCGTATTCCTCTCTGGATGTCTAAAATGTACGAGGGGCTGGACGATGACCCGGAAACACGCAAGCTGGTGGGCGCAAATATCGCGATGGACATGGTGAAGATCTTAAGTCGTGAAGGGGTGAAGGATTTCCACTTCTACACGCTGAACCGTGCTGAGATGAGTTACGCCATATGCCACACGCTCGGCGTTAGACCAGGCGTGTAACAAAAAAGAGCCCTCTTCGGAGGGTTTTTTGATTTATAAGGGTTTTATTTTCCTGCCATATCAGCAATGCTGCCTTTGACGTACAAAACTCATGTATTTTCCATGGGAAATTAAACGGATTTAACTATCGAATCTGTGGGTTATCTCAACTATACCTTATCAACAAGGGCGTATATCGTAACGGTAACACTGTAAAAGGGAGCATAGCGATGAGCACGTCAGACGAAACCAATAAAGCGGCATCAGTCGGCAAATGCCCGTTCCATCAGGGCGGCGTCGATCACAGCGCGGGCGCAGGTACAGGCAGCCGCGACTGGTGGCCAAAACAACTCCGCATCGATCTTCTTAACCAACATTCCAATCGTTCGAACCCGCTGGGTGAAGACTTTGACTACCGCAAAGAATTTAGCAAGCTTGATTACTCCGCGCTGAAAGGCGATCTCAAAGCACTTTTAACCGACTCCCAACCGTGGTGGCCTGCCGACTGGGGCAGCTATGCGGGCCTGTTTATCCGTATGGCCTGGCATGGCGCGGGTACCTATCGCTCCGTTGACGGACGCGGTGGCGCAGGACGCGGTCAACAGCGCTTTGCGCCGCTGAACTCCTGGCCGGATAACGTGAGCCTGGATAAGGCGCGCCGTCTGCTGTGGCCCATCAAGCAAAAATACGGACAAAAAATTTCCTGGGCTGACCTGTTTATCCTCGCGGGTAACGTGGCGCTGGAGAACTCCGGCTTCCGCACCTTTGGTTTCGGTGCCGGGCGTGAAGACGTCTGGGAACCGGATCTGGACGTAAACTGGGGTGATGAAAAAGCCTGGCTGACCCACCGCGATCCGGAAGCGCTGGCGAAGCGTCCTCTGGCCGCCACCGAAATGGGCCTGATCTACGTGAACCCGGAAGGGCCAAACGCCAGCGGTGAACCGCTGTCAGCGGCGGCAGCGATTCGCGCGACCTTCGGCAACATGGGCATGAACGATGAAGAGACCGTCGCGCTGATTGCAGGCGGCCACACCCTCGGTAAGACTCACGGCGCGGGTGAAGCCACCCACGTGGGTACCGACCCGGAAGCCTCACCAATTGAAGCGCAGGGCCTGGGCTGGGCGAGCACGCTCGGCACGGGCGTGGGTGCTGATGCCATTACCTCCGGTCTGGAAGTCATCTGGTCACAAACCCCGACGCAGTGGAGCAACTACTTCTTCGAAAACCTGTTCAAATACGAATGGGTGCAGACCCGCAGCCCGGCAGGGGCGATTCAGTTTGAAGCCGTAGATGCACCGGAAATCATGCCCGATCCGTTCGACCCGTCGAAAAAACGCAAACCTACCATGCTGGTCACCGACCTGACGCTGCGTTTTGACCCGGAATTCGAGAAAATTTCCCGCCGCTTCCTGAACGACCCGCAGGCCTTCAACGAAGCCTTCGCGCGCGCGTGGTTCAAACTGACCCACCGTGATATGGGGCCAAAATCGCGTTACCTTGGCCCGGAAGTGCCGAAAGAAGATCTGATTTGGCAGGACCCGCTGCCGCAGGCGGTGTTCAACCCGTCGAAAGAAGACATTGAAAGCCTGAAGGCGGAAATTGCGGCCTCTGGTCTGTCCGTGAGCGAACTGGTTTCCGTTGCCTGGGCGTCAGCTTCAACCTTCCGCGGTGGCGATAAGCGTGGCGGCGCTAACGGCGCGCGTCTGGCGCTGGCGCCTCAGCGCGACTGGGATGTGAACGCCGCGGCGGTTCGCGCGTTGCCGGCTCTGGAAGCTATTCAGCGCACCACCAACAAAGCCTCACTGGCCGATATCATCGTGCTGGCGGGCGTGGTAGGCGTTGAGCAGGCCGCAAAAGCCGCAGGCGTGTACGTCACCGTACCGTTCGCCCCAGGCCGCGTGGATGCGCGTCAGGATCAGACGGATATCGAGATGTTTAACCTGCTCGAACCGGTTGCCGATGGTTTCCGCAACTACCGTGCGCAGGTGGATGTGTCCACCACGGAGTCACTGCTGATCGACAAAGCCCAGCAGCTGACGCTGACCGCGCCGGAGCTGACGGTGCTGATCGGCGGCCTGCGCGTGCTGGGTGCCAACTTTGATGGCAGCAAGAATGGCGTGTTCACCGACCGCGAGGGCGTGCTGAGCAACGATTTCTTCGTGAACCTGCTGGACATGAACACGCAGTGGAAGGCGACCGACGAATCCAATGAGCTGTTTGCCGGAAGCGATCGCGCCAGCGGTGAAGTGAAATATACCGCCACCCGCGCCGATCTGGTCTTCGGTTCGAACGCCGTTCTGCGCGCGCTGGCAGAGGTTTACGCTAGCGATGATGCGCATGAGAAGTTTGTCCGTGACTTCGTTGCCGCATGGGCGAAGGTGATGGATCTGGACCGGTTTGACCTGCAGTAACCCTTGTGCCGGGTGGCGCTAACGCTTACCCGGCCTACGGGCAAAAAAAATCCCCGCTGATGCGGGGATTTTTATTCACGCTATTTACTCTCACTCCTGCAGGAACCGCTGCCCATACTGGTCGGCTACCAGCAGTGCCGCATACACCTGATCCGGCGTTACGCCGCCGGGCATGTTGTGGATGGTTTCTCCTTCCGCACAGGACGCTTCCGCGATCAGACGCATTTTGGCCGGAATATCCTCTTTGATGTTCAGCTGTGCCAGCGTGATCGGCAGCCCAACGCTGTGACAAAGCGCGGCGACGGTCTCTATTTCTTCTACCGGCGCGTTTTCCAGTACCAGCTGCGTCAGCGTACCAAACGCCACTTTTTCGCCGTGATAGAAGTGATGCGCGTCCGGCACCGCCGTCATGCCGTTATGAATAGCGTGTGCTGCCGCCAGCCCGCCGCTTTCAAAGCCTACGCCGCTGAGATAGGTGTTGGCTTCGATAATGCGTTCCAGCGCCGGTGTAACCACATGCTGTTCCGCCGCCAGCATGGCTTTTTCACCCTCTTCAACCAGCGTGTTGTAGCACAGCTCGGCCAGCGCGAGTGCTGCCTGCGTACATTTGCCGCCCGCCATGGTGGTCGCACCGCTGCGCGAGCAGGCGCGTGCTTCAAACCACGTCGCCAGCGCATCGCCAATCCCGGCGGCCAGCAGACGTGCCGGCGCACCCGCTACCACTTTGGTATCGACGATAACCATGTTCGGGTTGTGAGGCAGCATCAGGTAGCGATCGAACTCACCGCTGTCGGTGTAAATGACGGAAAGGGCGCTGCATGGCGCATCGGTGGAGGCGATAGTTGGCGCAATAGCGACGGGTACGTCCATGAAATGGGCCAGCGCTTTGGCGGTATCCAGCGTTTTACCGCCGCCAATGCCCAGCACTGCCAGGCAGTCGGCGCTGTCGGCCAGCTTTTTCAGGCGATCGATTTCATTTTGTGAACATTCACCACCAAACGGCGCGATTTCGGCATGCAGTTCGGCTTTTTTAAAACTCTGACGCAGGGTCTCTTCGGCAAAACCCAGCACAAATTTATCGCCGACCACCAGCCAGCGATTGGCCAGGGGTTTCAGGTAGTCGCCGAGACGGGTAAGCACATCAGCGCCCTGGATATATTTCCCCGGCGATTGAATGATACGGTCCATAACAGTTCTCCCTTAGAGGTTGAGGTTACCAAACGCGTTTTTCCAGTCCTGCTCAAACTTCTCTATGGCTGACTCTACCGCTGGCGTGCCGAGCATGTGTTGCGCTACGTCTAAGGGAAGCGTGATTGCCTCGCATCCCGCCAACAGACAGTCCAGCGCCTGACGCGGCGTTTTGAAGCTGGCGGCCAGCACCTTGCTTTCCGGCGCGTGCAGTTCCAGCAGAGACTGCAGCTCCTGCACCATGCGAATGCCGTCACCGCCCTGCGCATCAACGCGGTTTACGTACGGCGCGACATATTTCGCCCCTGCGAGTGCGGCGAGCAAGCCCTGTGCAGCGCTATAAACGGCGGTCCCCAGAGTGGTTATCCCCTCTTTTTTCAACGCCTTGATCGCGGTAAGGCCCTCAGCCGTGACAGGGATTTTCACCACGATGTCCGGTATGGCGTTACTCAAACGTTTGGCTTCCGCCACCATGCCTTCGGCATCGCGGCTCATGGTTTGAGCAAACAGCGTGCCTTCCGGTCCGATGGCTTTTTGCAGACGCGGCAGCACGTCCCAGATGGATTCGCGGCTGGCGGCGATGATGCTCGGGTTGGTGGTGACGCCCGCAATAGGAAAGATGCGCGCCAGACGTTCAACTTCCGCCACGTTGGCGGTATCCAGGTACAGTTCCATTATTTTTCCTTAAGTCAAAAAGGTTGAATAAAGGATACGGCGCACCCAGGTGCGGCGAATACAGGTCAATTTTGCCAAATACTGGACAAATGTAATGTCCTTAGAGAAGTGAGAGAGCGATCACAATGCTACTTTTTGGCGATCAGCTGGCTGTGGTACTGGCGTCGATATTCGGAAGGGGAACGTTCGGTGTGCTTGCGAAAGAGACGGCAAAAGTAGTTGCTGTCCGTAAATCCGCAGCGTGTGGCGATATCTTTAATTTTGAGATCGTAGCCTTTCAGCAGCTGACGCGCATGTTCCAGGCGCGTTTTTGTTAAATATTCATTGAATCCGACGCTGCCGACTTTCTGGAATAGATGGGAAAGGTAGTTTGGTGAGATGTAGAACGCCTGTGCCACGGATTCGCGAGTTAACAAAGAGGCATAATTTTCTTCGATATAGCTCCGAACGGCTTCGAACAGTGCCCGGCTGCGGCTGTCAGTGTGAATTTCACTGCCAAGCAGATCCCGGCAGTGGCTGAGCAGGCTTAAAACTACCAGCCTTGCTGTGTCTTGTTCCTCAGGCTGCATCTGTAATTCGGTGAGCGTTTGCAGAAGAAAAGCCCCCGTTCGCGGACCACGTCGGGCAACCTGGAGTTGTTGTAAGAGCACATTGTCACGCTGTAACTCGATTGTAAGCTGCTGCTTACCGAAATGTATGCTCATGACGTGAGGCGCAGGATGCGTGGTTTGTCCAAAAAAAGAAAAAATCGCCTCGCTGGGGGTACCAAGGGTAATACGGAGGCAGGGATATGTGCGGGGATGCTGTTCAGCCAGCGCTGAGAAATGAATCTGACCCAGCGGTAACGTGCGGTTCACCAAGTCAGTCAAAATCTGGGTGATATCGGAATGCATAAGGAGACTACCGAAATTTGCCGGGTGGCGCTAACGCTTACCTGGCCTACTTAACGTAGGCCCGTGCAAGCGTTAGCGCCGCCGGGCATAAAGCATTAGCCGGTGTTACGCATACCCGCCGCAACGCCCGCAATCGTCACCATCAGCGCCTGTTCAACGCGCGGATCCGGCTCTTTACCTTCTTCTTCCGCCAGACGCGAACGGTGCAGCAGCTCTGCCTGCAGGACGTTCAGCGGGTCGGTGTAAATGTTACGCAGCTGAATAGACTCTGCAATCCACGGCAGGTCTGCCATCAGATGTGAGTCGTTGGCGATGTCCAGCACCACTTTGATGTCGCCTTCCAGCAGTTCGCGCAGCTCTTTACCCAGCGCCCACAGTTCAGGTTTCACCAGACGCTGGTCGTAGTATTCCGCCAGCCACAGGTCAGCTTTCGAGAAGACCATCTCCAGCATCCCCAGACGGGTAGAAAAGAACGGCCAGTCGCGGCACATGGTTTCCAGCTCGTTCTGTTTGCCGTCTTCCACCACTTTTTGCAGCGCAGCACCGGCGCCCAGCCAGGCGGGCAGCATCAGGCGGTTCTGCGTCCAGGCAAAGATCCACGGGATCGCGCGCAGAGACTCTACGCCACCGGTTGGGCGACGCTTCGCAGGACGTGAGCCCAGCGGCAGTTTACCCAGCTCCTGCTCAGGGGTGGCTGAACGGAAGTAAGGGACGAAATCTTTGTTTTCACGCACGTAGCCGCGGTACAGATCGCAGGAGATAGCCGACAGCTCGTCCATGATATGGCACCAGGAGGCTTTCGGCTCCGGCGGTGGCAGCAGGTTGGCTTCCAGGATCGCGCTGGTATAGAGCGACAGGCTGCTGATGGTCACTTCCGGCAGGCCGTATTTGAAGCGGATCATCTCGCCCTGCTCGGTGACGCGCAGGCCGCCTTTCAGGCTTCCCGGCGGCTGCGACAGCAGCGCTGCGTGCGCCGGTGCGCCGCCACGGCCAATTGAACCACCGCGTCCGTGGAACAGGGTCAGTTCAATACCGGCTTTCTCGCAGGTTTTGATCAGTGCGTCCTGCGCCTGATATTGCGCCCAGGATGCTGCCATCACGCCCGCGTCTTTCGCGGAGTCGGAATAGCCAATCATCACCATCTGTTTGCCCTGAATAAAGCCGCGGTACCAGTCGATATTCAACAGCTGGCTCATGACGTCGTTGGCATTGTTCAGGTCGTCGAGGGTCTCAAACAGCGGGGCGACCGGCAGGGCGTAGTCGATTCCCGCTTCTTTCAGCAGAAGGTGAACGCCAAGCACGTCGGACGGGGTCTTCGCCATGGAGATCACATAGGCGGCCACCGATCCTTTCGGCGCATCAACGATCGCTTTACAGGTGTTGAGCACTTCGCGGGTTTCGTTGCTTGGCTCCCAGTTGCGCGGCAGCAGAGGGCGCTTCGAGTTCAGCTCGCGGATCAGGAACGCCTGCTTGTCAGCTTCGGACCAGCTTTCATAATCGCCGATGCCGAGATAGCGGGTCAGCTCGCCCAGCGCTTCGGTATGACGGGTACTTTCCTGACGTACGTCGATACGCACCAGCGGCACGCCGAAACACTTCACGCGACGCAGGGTGTCGAGCAGTTCGCCGTTAGCGATGATACCCATCCCGCAGGCCTGCAGTGATTTATAACAGGCGTAAAGCGGCTCCCAGAGCTGTTCGTTCTGGCTGAGCAGGCCTTCTGGTTTTGGCAGGCGCTGGCCTTTCAGGCGTGCTTCCAGCCAGGCCTGAGTGGCCATCAGCTGACCACGCAGCTTTTTCATCAGGAAACGGTACGGCTCGCTGGCGCCTTCTTCGCCGGCGAGCGCGCGCAGTTCTGGCGTCGCTTCAACCATCGACAGCTCGGAGATCAATACCTGAATATCTTTCAGGAACAGATCGGTCGCTTTCCAGCGGCTCAGCAGCAGGACGTGGCGGGTGATTTCCGCGGTCACGTTCGGGTTGCCGTCGCGGTCACCGCCCATCCAGGAGGTGAAGCGCACCGGAACAAAATCAACCGGCAGGCGGTAGCCGAGGTTCTCTTCCAGCTGTTCGTTCAGCTCGCGCAGGTAGTTCGGTACCCCTTCCCACAGGCTGTTTTCCACCACCGCAAAACCCCATTTGGCTTCGTCGACCGGGCTTGGGCGATGCTTACGAATTTCATCGGTGTGCCAGGACTGGGCAATCAGCTGGCGCAGACGGCGCATCAGCTGGTTGCGTTCGTAGTCGGCAATGTCTTTGTTATCCAGCTGCTTGAGGCAGTTGTTCACTTCCACCATTTTGTGGATCAGAGTGCGACGGGTAATTTCGGTTGGGTGTGCGGTCAGCACCAACTCCAGCGAAAGCGACTCCACCGCTTTTTTGATGGTGGCTTCGTTGAGGTCTGGCTGGTCTTTCAGTTTACGAAGGGTGCGGGCAATGACTTCCGGGTTGCTGGCCGCTTCGCCGTTTGGCGAAATGCTGTGGTATTGCTCAGCGGTGTTGGCCAGGTTCAGGAACTGGCTGAATGCGCGTGCAACGGGCAGCAGCTCATCGTTAGAGAGGTTCTGCAAGGTGGTGAGCAGCTCCTGACGACTGGCCTCGTTACCGGCGCGGGAAGATTTAGACAGCTTGCGGATGGTTTCAACGCGGTCGAGGATGTTCTCCCCCAACGCATCTTTGATGGTATCTCCAAGCACTTTGCCGAGCATACTGACATTACTACGCAACGCGGAATATTGTTCGTTCATAAAAACCCAGTCACCCCATCATTTTTGTTTATGCCCAGGCGAAAATCTTCTGGACATTATTTTGTCATCTCCCTTTATAAAGCCACGTAAAACCCCCGTCGTCAATTGCTGCGAAAACGGTTCAGCAAACGAATAAATGCGGGCAATTTACGAAATTTAATTCGCATTGCGTCAGATAAGAGATGCTTATGGGAATGTGACGGAGATCATGCGATTTGTTGCCCTCACCCTAACCCTCTCCCACAGGGAGAGGGGACTCTTCGGTATGGTTTTAATGCCAGCAGAAGTGATGCACAACCTGGGTAATCAGTTCGCGGGTGGGTTTGATAAAGCGGGTTTCCAGATATTCATCCGGCTGGTGGGCCTGGTTGATGGAGCCAGGGCCAAGGACCAGGGTAGGGCACAGCGTCTGAATAAACGGCGCTTCGGTGCAGTAGTTCACCACGTCGGTTTTCTCACCGAGCAGTTTTTCCACAACTTCAACCAGCTGATGGTCCGGCGGGCATTCGTAACCCGGGATCGGTGGGTGCAGCTCGGAGACCGTCAGACGGCCCGGCCAGCGCTCGCTCACCGGGGCCAGCGCCTCATTCAACAGGCCGTCAAGATCGCTCAGGGTCATGCCCGGCAGCGGGCGGATATCCATGTGCAGTTCGCAGCAGGCGCAGATACGGTTGGAGGCATCACCCCCGTGCAGGCTGCCGAGGTTCAGCGTCGGATACGGCACGGTGAACGCCTCGTAGTGATAGCGTTCTTTCAGATCGTCGCGCAGGGTCATGATGCGGCCGATGGCGTCATGCATCAGCTCGATGGCGTTCACGCCGCGCGCCGGATCGCTGGAGTGGCCGGACTGGCCCAGCACGCGCACGGCGGTAGAAATATGGCCTTTGTGCGCGCGGATCGGCTGCAGCGACGTTGGCTCACCGATAATGGCGCAATCCGGGCGAATCGAGGTGTTTTCAGAGAAGTAGCGCGCCCCCGCCATGCTGGTTTCTTCATCGGCGGTCGCCAGAATGTAGAGCGGTTTTTTCAGCTTCGTCACGTCCACATCACGCAGCGCGTCGAGGATAAAGGCGAAGAAGCCTTTCATGTCGGCGGTGCCCAGACCGTAGAGCTTGTTGTCGTGCTCGGTCAGGGTGAACGGATCGCGCGTCCAGCGGCCATCATCAAACGGCACGGTGTCGGTATGACCGGCCAGCAGCAGGCCGCCCGCACCGGTTCCGGTGCTGGCGAGCAGGTTAAATTTGTGGCGAGTGCCGGGGACGGGCTGAACCTCAACGTTAAACCCAAGATCGCTAAACCAACCCGCCAGCAGATTGATTAAAGACTCATTGCTCTGATCCAGCGCTTCTTCCGTTGCGCTGATAGACGGTGTGGCAATCAGGGCGCGGTAGATCTCGATAAATGGCGGTAAGTTCATTTTCATTGTTGACACACCTTAGGTCGTGATAGTATCAATATTCATGCAATAAATGTGAATAAAAATACATTAACGTTGAGCATAAAGGAACCCGATGTTGAATACGCTGATTGTAGGCGCTAGCGGTTATGCGGGCGCAGAGCTTGTAAGCTACGTGAATCGCCATCCACATATGACCATAACCGCTTTGACCGTGTCAGCGCAAAGCAATGATGCAGGAAAGTTAATTTCCGATTTGCATCCGCAGCTTAAGGGCCTGGTCGATCTGCCGCTACAGCCCATGTCTGACATCAGCGAGTTTACCGACGGCGTCGACGTGGTGTTTTTAGCCACCGCGCATGAGGTCAGCCACGACCTGGCGCCGCAGTTTCTGGCGGCCGGCTGCGTGGTCTTCGACCTCTCCGGCGCGTTCCGCGTTAACGACGGCGCGTTCTACGAAAAATATTACGGTTTCACCCATCAGCACCCTGATCTGCTTGAAAAAGCGGTGTACGGCCTGGCGGAGTGGAGCGCAGATAAACTGAAAGAAGCGGACCTGATTGCCGTTCCGGGCTGCTACCCGACGGCGGCGCAGCTTTCCCTGAAGCCGCTGATCGACGCGGGCCTGCTGGATCTGAACCAGTGGCCGGTGATCAACGCCACCAGCGGCGTGAGCGGTGCAGGGCGTAAGGCGGCAATCTCCAATAGCTTCTGCGAAGTGAGCCTTCAGCCGTATGGCGTGTTTAATCACCGTCATCACCCTGAAATCACGACGCATCTGGGCGCGGACGTCATTTTCACCCCGCACCTGGGCAGCTTCCCGCGTGGGATCCTCGAAACCATCACCTGTCGCCTGAAACCGGGCGTGACCAAAGAGCAGGTGAGCGAGGTCTTCACGCAGGCGTATGCGGATAAACCGCTGGTGCGCCTGTACGACAAAGGCGTGCCGGCGCTGAAAAACGTGGTCGGTCTGCCGTTCTGCGATATCGGCTTTGCCGTTCAGGGTGAGCATCTCATCGTGGTGGCCGCAGAAGATAACTTACTGAAAGGCGCTGCCGCACAGGCAATGCAGTGTGCAAATATTCGTTTCGGTTTCCCGGAAACGCAGGCTCTTATTTAAGGTGTGATGATGAACCCATTAATTATCAAACTCGGTGGTGTACTGCTGGACAGCGAAGAAGCGCTGGAGCGTCTGTTTACCGCGCTGGTGAACTATCGCGAATCACATCAACGTCCGCTGGTGATTGTGCACGGCGGTGGCTGTGTGGTGGATGAGTTGATGAAAGGGCTCAACCTGCCGGTGAAAAAGAAGAACGGCCTGCGCGTGACGCCTGCGGATCAGATTGACATCATTACCGGCGCGCTGGCGGGTACGGCGAACAAAACGCTGCTGGCGTGGGCGAAGAAACACCATATTGCGTCCGTGGGCCTCTATCTGGGCGATGGCGACAGCGTAAAAGTGACCCAGCTCGACGAAGAACTCGGCCACGTTGGACTGGCGCAGCCAGGTTCGCCTAAGCTGATTAACACGCTGCTGGAAGGCGGTTTCCTGCCGGTGGTGAGCTCCATCGGCGTGACCGAAGAGGGCGAGCTGATGAACGTTAACGCTGACCAGGCGGCGACCGCGCTGGCGGCAACGCTGGGTGCGGACCTGATCCTGCTCTCCGACGTGAGCGGCATTCTGGACGGTAAAGGTCAGCGCATCGCGGAAATGACGGCTGAGAAAGCCGAGCAGCTGATTGCTCAGGGCATTATTACCGACGGCATGATCGTCAAAGTGAACGCCGCGCTGGATGCGGCACGCACGCTCGGCCGCCCGGTGGATATCGCCTCATGGCGTCACGCGGAGCAGCTTCCGGCGCTGTTTAACGGCACGCCGATTGGCACGCGTATTTTAGCGTAATCGATTTAATGTTTTGTAGGCCCGGTAAGCGCAGCGCCACCGGGCAATGAAATTCAAAGATATTAAGGAAGCATGTTATGGCACTTTGGGGTGGGCGTTTTACACAGGCAGCGGATCAGCGGTTCAAACAGTTCAACGACTCTTTACGCTTCGACTACCGCCTGGCCGAACAGGATATTGTCGGCTCTGTGGCCTGGTCCAAAGCGCTGGTAACGGTAGGCGTACTGACCGCAGACGAACAATTACAGCTGGAAGAAGCGCTGAACAATCTGCTGGAAGAGGTGCGTCTGGATCCGCAGCAAATCCTGCAGAGCGATGCCGAAGATATTCACAGCTGGGTGGAAGGCAAACTGATCGACAAAGTCGGCCAGCTGGGTAAAAAGCTGCACACCGGGCGCAGCCGTAACGACCAGGTCGCCACCGACCTGAAGCTGTGGTGTAAAGATACCGTCGGCGAACTGCTGGCGGCCAACCGTCAGCTGCAGAGCGCGCTGGTGGAAACCGCGCAGAACAACCAGGACGCGGTGATGCCGGGTTATACCCACCTGCAGCGCGCGCAGCCGGTGACCTTTGCGCACTGGTGTCTGGCCTACGTTGAGATGCTGGCGCGTGATGAAAGCCGTCTGCAGGATACCCTGAAACGTCTGGACGTCAGCCCGCTGGGCAGCGGCGCGCTGGCGGGTACCGCTTACGAAATCGACCGTGAACAGCTGGCAGGCTGGCTGGGCTTTGCCTCCGCCACCCGTAACAGCCTGGACAGCGTCTCTGACCGCGACCACGTGCTGGAGCTGCTCTCCAATGCGTCTATCGGGATGGTTCACCTCTCGCGCTTTGCCGAAGACCTTATCTTCTTCAACTCCGGTGAAGCCGGGTTCGTCGAGCTGTCCGACCGCGTGACCTCAGGTTCATCCCTGATGCCGCAGAAGAAAAACCCGGACGCGCTCGAGCTGATCCGCGGCAAATGTGGCCGCGTGCAGGGTGCGCTGACCGGCATGATGATGACTCTGAAAGGGCTGCCGCTGGCGTACAACAAAGACATGCAGGAAGACAAAGAAGGGCTGTTCGACGCGCTCGACACCTGGCTGGACTGCCTGCACATGGGCGCGCTGGTGCTGGACGGCATTCAGGTGAAACGTCCGCGCTGCCAGGAAGCGGCGCAGCAGGGCTATGCGAACTCTACCGAACTGGCGGATTATCTGGTGGCGAAGGGCGTACCGTTCCGTGAAGCGCACCATATTGTCGGTGAAGCGGTTGTGGAAGCCATTCGTCAGGGTAAACCGCTGGAGGATCTGGCGCTGGCCGATCTGCAGAAGTTCAGCGCGGTTATCGGGGATGATGTGTATCCGATTCTGGCGCTGCAGTCCTGTCTGGACAAGCGTGCCGCGAAAGGCGGCGTGTCGCCGAAGCAGGTGGCGCAGGCGATTGCGGATGCGAAAAACCGGCTGGTTTGAACCGTGCGGGCTGGTGCCCTCACCCCGGCCCTCTCCCACAGGGAGAGGGAGAAAAACGGAGCCTGGCTTAGCGCTGGGCTTTTTTTTTACGCAAAAAAAAAGCGGACCACGGGGTCCGCAAAAGTTCACGTTGGCTTTAGTTGTTCGAGTTTTGAGAGAAACTCGCTGACGGTGCGGGGACGTCAAGGGTCAAACACGTGCCGCCTCGTCTATGTGGTGTATTATTCAACAGAATGCTTGATAGGGATAATCGTTCGTTGCTATGCTATCTATCGCCATGAACTATCGTGGCGACGGAGGATGAATAATGAATATTCGTGATCTTGAATACCTGGTAGCGTTAGCCGAGCATCGTCACTTTCGCCGCGCGGCAGATTCCTGTCACGTCAGCCAGCCCACGCTGAGTGGCCAGATCCGCAAGCTGGAAGACGAGCTGGGCGTGATGCTGCTGGAGCGCACCAGTCGTAAGGTTCTGTTCACACAGGCAGGTCTTCTGCTGGTGGATCAGGCGCGCACCGTGCTGCGCGAGGTCAAAGTGCTCAAGGAAATGGCAAGCCAGCAGGGGGAGGCGATGTCCGGCCCGCTGCATATTGGCCTGATCCCAACCGTTGGCCCGTACCTGTTGCCGCACATCATTCCGATGCTGCACCAGACGTTCCCGAAACTCGAAATGTACCTGCACGAAGCGCAAACCCATCAGCTGCTGGCGCAGTTAGATAGCGGCAAGCTCGACTGCGCCATTCTGGCACTGGTAAAAGAGAGTGAAGCCTTTATTGAAGTGCCGCTGTTCGATGAGCCGATGATGCTGGCGATCTATGAAGATCACCCGTGGGCGAACCGCGATCGCGTGCCGATGGCCGATCTGGCGGGTGAAAAGCTGCTGATGCTGGAAGATGGCCACTGCCTGCGCGACCAGGCGATGGGCTTCTGCTTCGAAGCGGGTGCGGATGAGGATACCCATTTCCGCGCAACAAGCCTGGAAACGCTGCGTAACATGGTCGCGGCGGGAAGCGGTATAACGCTGCTGCCTGCGCTGGCCGTGCCGCGCGAGCGTAAGCGTGATGGCGTGGTCTATTTGCCGTGCATCAAGCCGGAGCCGCGTCGCACTATCGGCCTGGTATATCGTCCGGGTTCACCGCTGCGCAGCCGCTATGAGCAGCTGGCAGAGGCCATCCGTGGTTCGATGGATGGCCATTTCGACAGCGCGTTAAAACAGGCGGTTCAGGCCGTTTAGGGCCGCTACCCGGTAGGCTTCCGCCATGGTCGGGTAATTAAAGGTGGTGTTAACGAAGTACTCAATGGTGTTACCACCACCTTTCTGCTCCATTATCGCCTGGCCGATATGAATGATTTCCGCGGCGCGTTCACCAAAGCAGTGAATCCCGAGGATCTCTTTCGTCTCGCGATGGAACAGAATTTTCAGCGTACCCACGCTCATCCCCACGATTTGCGCCCGCGCCAGATGTTTAAACTGCGCACGACCCACCTCGTAAGGCACCTTCATAGACGTCAGCTGCTGCTCGGTTTTCCCTACGGAACTGATTTCCGGGATGGTGTAGATGCCCGTCGGGATATCTTCAATCAGATGCGCCGTCGCTTCGCCTTTCACCAGCGCCTGAGCCGCAATGCGTCCCTGGTCGTAAGCGGCTGAGGCCAGGCTTGGGTAGCCAATCACGTCGCCGACCGCATAAACGTGCGGCAGGGCGGTCTGATACATGCTGTTGACCTTCAGCTGACCGCGGCTGTCGGTCTCGAGTCCGATAATTTCCAGCTGCAGGGAATCGGTGTTGCCGGTACGGCCGTTGGCGTACAGCAGGCAGTCTGCTTTCAGCTTCTTGCCGGACTTCAGGTGCATGATCACCCCGTCGTCGCAGCCTTCGATCTTCTCGTACTCTTCGTTGTGGCGAATGACCACGCCGCTGTTCCAGAAGTGGTAGGAGAGCGAATCTGACATCTCCTGATCGAGGAACGCCAGCAGGCGGTCGCGGGTGTTGATCAGGTCAACTTTGACGTCCATTCCTCGGAAGATCGACGCATATTCGCAGCCGATGACCCCTGCGCCATAGATAATGACGTGGCGGGGTTCATGGTGCAGGCTCAGAATCGAGTCGCTGTCGTAGACGCGCGGGTGCGAGAAGTCCACGTCGGCCGGATGGTATGGGCGTGAACCGCAGGCAATTACAAATTTTTCAGCGGTAATAGTTTCAACCGACCCGTCGTGGCATTCGAGCGCCAGGGTGTGTTCATCCACAAAATGCGCGTTGCCCTGCAAAATTTCGCAGTGGTTACGCTCATAAAACCCCTGACGCATACGCGTCTGCTGGTTAATGACGGTATCCGCGTGATTCAGGATGTCGGCAAAAGATGAACGAAGAAGTCGGGAATGGTCGCTGTAAAGAGGGTTCTGGTTAAATTCGATAATGCGGCTAACGGCGTGGCGGAGGGCTTTCGAAGGGATGGTGCCCCAGTGGGTGCAACCGCCGCCGACATTATGGTAGCGCTCGATGACCGCTACTCTGGCTCCCTGTTTCACCAGACCCATAGCAGCGCCTTCGCCGCCGGGGCCGGAACCAATAACTATTGCGTCGTAATCGTAGGAATGTGGCATGGCAAGGCTTACCTGTTCTTATACATAAAAGCAACAGAATCATAACATCATTGCCAGAGTAACCCAATTATCGTTGTGCTTTTTTCCGGCAGTGGAGCACAAACCGCACGTAAACAATCATTCACAAAGCCAGGCAAACAGATTAATTTTATTCTCTGGTATAGTGCCATCAGGCCTTTGGAAGGATTCAACTATCGTGATGGGCGTAAGAGCACAACAAAAAGAGAAAACCCGGCGTTCGCTGGTGGAAGCCGCATTCAGTCAACTGAGTGCCGAGCGGAGTTTTGCCAGTTTGAGCCTGCGCGAAGTCGCACGCGAGGCCGGGATTGCGCCAACGTCCTTCTATCGTCACTTCCGTGATGTGGATGAACTGGGCCTGACCATGGTCGACGAGAGCGGCCTGATGCTGCGTCAGCTGATGCGCCAGGCGCGTCAGCGTATCGCCAAAGGGGGCAGCGTGATCCGCACCTCCGTATCGACCTTTATGGAATTTATCGGCAACAATCCCAACGCGTTTCGTCTGCTTCTGCGCGAGCGTTCGGGCACATCGGCAGCGTTTCGTGCCGCCGTCGCGCGCGAAATTCAGCACTTCATCGCGGAACTTGCCGACTATCTTGAACTCGAAAACCATATGCCGCGTGCGTTTACTGAAGCACAGGCCGAGGCGATGGTGACGATTGTATTCAGCGCGGGTGCCGAAGCGCTGGACGTCAGCATTGAACAACGCAAGCAGCTCGAAGAGCGACTGGTATTACAGCTCAGGATGATCTCCAAAGGCGCGTACTACTGGTATCGCCGTGAACAAGAGAAACTGGCACATCAAACCGAAGAGTGAAGGTGAGTAATGAAACAGTCAGGTCAGGATAAAGGGACGCTGTTGCTGGCATTGATCGCTGGCTTATCCATTAATGGTACGTTTGCCGCTATTTTTAGCTCAATCGTGCCGTTTTCGATTTTCCCGCTTATTGCGCTGGTGCTGACGGTGTACTGCCTGCATCAACGTTACCTGAACCGCACCATGCCGGTGGGGTTACCGGGGCTGGCCGCCGCCTGCTTTATTCTGGGCGTATTGCTGTACAGCACCGTGGTTCGCGCGGAATATCCGGATATCGGCTCTAACTTCTTCCCTGCGGTACTGTCTGTGGCGCTGGTGTTCTGGATTGGCTCGCGCATGCGTAGCCGTAAGAGCCAGTTACCAGAGTAAAGGGTTTTGTCATTGTAGGCCGGATAAGCGAAGCGTCATCCGGCTTTTTTGGCAGGTGGCGCTTCGCTTACCTGCCCTACAAGGCCACATTACTTCGCCGTGAGCAGTACACCGCACTCCATATGGTGCGTATACGGGAACTGATCGAACAGCGCCAGACGTTCAATATTGTGCGTCTGGCCTAATGTTTCGAGATTCTTGCACAGCGTCTCCGGGTTACAGGAGATGTACAAAATACGCGGGTACGCCTGCACCATCTTCTCTGTTTCGCTGTCCAGGCCACTGCGCGGCGGGTCGACAAAAATCGTCTCACACTGGTAGCTCTTCAGATCGATCCCTTCCAGGCGGTTAAACTGGCGAACGCCGTTCATGGCCTGGGTAAACTCTTCAGCGGCCATGCGAATGATCTGCACGTTGTCGATATGGTTAGCGGCAATGTTGTACTGCGCGGCGGCCACCGACGGCTTGGCGATTTCCGTTGCCAGCACGCGATCGAAGTTACGCGCCAGCGCCAGCGAGAAGTTGCCGTTACCGCAGTAGAGCTCAAGCAGATCGCCCGTTGACCCTTCCGTCGCCTTCAGCGCCCACTCCAGCATCTGCACGTTCATCGCGGCGTTCGGCTGGGTGAAGCTGTTCTCGACCTGACGGTAAACCATCTCTCTACCCGCTACCGGCAGGCGCTCGTCGATGTAGTCCTGATCCAGCATGATTTTGGTTTTGGTCGCGCGGCCAATCAGGTGAACGTTGATGTTCTGCGCACGCAGCGCATCGCGTAGCGCTTCCGCCTGCTCGCGCCACTCGTCGTTAAGCGCTTTGTGATACAGCAGAGAGACAATCGCCTGATTGCTTTGCGTGGTCAGGTAGTCAATCTGGAAAAGCTTGTTACGCAGTACCGGATTGTTACGCACACCGTCCATTATCAGCGTCATTAACTGGTTAATGAGCTCGCTCGCCGCCGGAAAGCTGTCCACGCGGATACGGGATTTTGTCTGCTGATCGAAAATGATGTGGTACAGGTCGTCACCGTCGTGCCAGATGCGGAACTCGGCGCGCATGCGGTAGTGGCTGACAGGAGAGCGGAACACCTCGGGAACGGGCGCGTTGAAAGGCGTCATCATACTTTGCAGGCGGACAACTTTCTCTGCCAGCTGCGCGTCGTACTGTTCTGTCGGGAGGTGTTCTGGGGTCATGATGCGTCCTGAGTGATAAAGAATTACGCGGCGATTGTAGGCATTGTTCAGGGGATGTCCAGATTTAATGGCCAATAGCTGTCTGGACATCCATACGTGTCTAATTGTAGCATTCTGTTTCCGGTCTCCTGAGAGTGAAAAGGGAATCCAGTGTAAATCTGGAGCTGACGCGCAGCGGTAAAGACTGGCGGGATGAGCGTTGTAGACACTGTGTAAATGGGAAGTCTTCATCCTTATATAGCCACCTAGCCCGAAGACCTGCCGGGATCACGTCGCATTTGGTTTCATCATCGCGTGCTATCGATGAGGCCTGCGGCATCCTTCTTATATTGTGGATGCTTTAACAATGATTAAAAAAGTATCGCTGTTGACGGCGTTGTCCGTCACGGCATTTTCGGGCTGGGCGCAGGACAGCGCCGACTCGTTGGTGGTGACGGCAAATCGTTTTGAACAACCGGCAAAAACTGTTCTGGCACCGACGTCCGTCGTGACGCGTGAAGACATTGAGCGCTGGCAGGCAAAGAGCGTGGTGGAAATCATGTCACGTCTGCCTGGTGTGGATATCGCGCAAAGCGGTGGAATGGGTTCGAACTCTTCGACTTTTATTCGCGGAACGGAATCTCGCCATGTGCTGGTGCTGGTTGACGGTATTCCTTTGAATAACGCCGGGATCAGCAACGTTCCCGATCTGAGCCAAATCCCGACCTCGCTGATTCAGCGTATTGAGTACATCCGTGGTCCGCGTTCAGCCCTGTATGGCTCCGACGCGATTGGTGGCGTGATTAACATCATTACCGGACGTGATAAGCCGGGTGCAGAAATCTCAGCGGGCGTTGGCTCTAAGGGATATCAGACCTATGATGGCGCCTTCCAGCAGGTGCTGGATAAAACCAAAATCACCATGGCCGGTAACTACACCTATACCCGGGGTTTTGACATCGCTGCAAAAGATGCGCCGCGCCAGCCTGACCGCGATGGCTTTATGAGTAAATCGCTGTACGGCTCCGTGGAACAGCAGATTACCGACAGCGTGAGCGGCTTCTTCCGTGGCTTTGGTTATGACAACCGCACCGCGTATGACGGTTACGATCACTACGACGCCAACTTTATGGTGGATGGACGACCTGATACTCGCCAGCTCTACAGCCAGAACTGGGATACCGGTCTGCGTTACAACCAGGGGATTTTCCAGTCACAGCTGGTGGCGGGTTACGGTCGCAGTAAAGATCAGAACTATGATCCGAAGAAAGGGCGTTACGCTGATTCCGCCACCATGGATGACGTGAAGCAGTACACCACCCAATGGCTCAACACCGTAGAAGTCGGTCACGGCAACATTGGCGCAGGTCTGGACTGGCAAAAGCAGAAGACCCAGGCTGGAACGGGCTATCTGGAGAAAGGTTACGAGCAACGCAATACCGGCGTGTTTGTTTCGGCGATGCAGCAGTTCAGCAGCGTGACGCTTGAAGCGGCGGCGCGTAATGACGACAACTCCAACTTTGGTAACCATGGAACATGGCAAACCAGCGCAGCGTGGGAGTTTGTGGAGGGCTATCGCGTCATTGCCTCCTACGGTACCGCTTTTAAAGCACCGACCATGAGCCAAATCCACAGTGCCTCTTACGGTAATCCGGACCTTAAACCGGAGGAGAGTAAGCAGTGGGAAGGGGGCTTTGAAGGCCTGACGGGACCGGTCAACTGGCGTATCACCGGTTATCGCAATGACATTGATAATCTTATTAGCAGCGATCCGCATACGTATCGTTACTACAACGTTGACGAAGCACGTATTAAAGGTGTGGAAGCGACGGCACAGTTCGATACTGGCCCGGTCGGACATCAGATTTCCTATGATTATGTCGACCCGCGTAATGCCAAAACCAACGAAGTACTGGCCCGTCGTTCTAAGCAGCAGGTTAAGTACCAGCTTGACTGGCAGGTATGGGATCTCGACTGGAACCTTGCCTACCGTTATCTGGGCACCCGCTATGATGTCGCGATTGATCCAGACACCTATTCGTCAGAACGCGTGAAAATGGGCGGTGTCAGTCTGTGGGATGTCGCAGTTTCGTATCCTGTCACCTCACATCTCACAGTTCGTGGTAAAATAGCCAATCTGTTCGATAAAGATTACGAGACAGTTTATGGCTACCAAACTGCAGGACGGGAATACACCTTGTCTGGCAGCTACACCTTCTAATCCGCGTCCCACCGTGCTGGTGTTTGATTCCGGCGTCGGTGGGCTTTCGGTCTATGATGAGATTCGGCATCTTCTGCCGGATCTCCATTACATCTACGCCTTCGATAACGTCGCTTTCCCGTACGGGGAAAAGAGCGAAGATTTTATTGTTGAGCGTGTGGTGGAAATCGTCACTGCGGTACAAAAGCGCTATCCCCTTGCGCTGGCCGTCATCGCCTGTAATACGGCGAGCACCGTTTCTCTTCCCGCCCTGCGTGAAAAATTCCAGTTCCCGGTTGTGGGCGTCGTTCCTGCAATAAAGCCTGCCGCGCGTCTGACGGCGAACGGCATTGTGGGCTTGCTGGCCACGCGAGGTACGGTAAAGCGTCCTTATACCCGCGAGCTGATCGACCGTTTTGCAAACGAATGCCAGATAGCGATGCTGGGTTCGGCTGAGCTGGTGGAGATGGCTGAAGCGAAGCTGCATGGCAAGGCGGTATCACTCGAGGAGCTGCGTCGTATTCTACGTCCGTGGCTGCGAATGCCCGAACCTCCGGATACCGTTGTGCTGGGCTGTACCCACTTCCCGCTATTACAGGAAGAGCTATTGGAGGTGCTGCCGGAGGGGACGCGCCTGGTGGATTCCGGTGCGGCTATTGCCCGTCGTACGGCCTGGTTGCTGGAGCATGAAGCGCCGGATGCGAAATCTACCGATGCGAATATCGCGTTTTGTATGGCTATCACGAAAGAGACTGAGCAACTTTTACCCGTTTTACGCCGTTATGGCTTTGAAACGCTCGAAAAACTGGCGCTGTAGCACGGTTTTGAGCAAAAAAGAGACGGTTGAAAGTTTTTTTTAAAAGAGGGGTTGTCAACGTCTGAGAACTCCCTATAATGCGCCTCCACTGACACGGAACAACGGCTTACAGGCCGCCGGGTTAGCGGGGTTCAGAGATGAACGCCAGCAGAGAAAAGCGAAAATAATCACTTGACTCTGAATGAGGAAAACGTAATATACGGGACCTCGCAACGGTGAGCTTAACGCCGCGTTGCAACTGCTCTTTAACAATTTATCAGACAATCTGTGTGGGCACTCAAAGTGACATGGATTCTTAACGTCCTCGGACGAAAAATGAATACCAAGTCTCT
>NZ_JAPMLV010000009.1 GCF_026420145.1 Enterobacter pseudoroggenkampii | reverse complement strand
AAGGTCAAAGGCTGCGGCTTCTCCGGCCGTGCCGTCCGGAACGCCTTCACCGCGCCGGCTGATGCCGTCGCTTTAATGGCGCCACGCCGTTCCGACGTGTCGGGTGTGTGCATCCTGTTCCCCCGGTGAAGCCATCCCCCGTGCGTCCTCACGCGGAGGGCTTGTCGTAGCACCGTCGGGTCGTCATCCAAGGGGTGAAATGCACTCCACCAAAACTTTTTGCGTGCCGCAAAAACTTTAGTCTCCGCCCCTTTCCTTCCGCCCTTCGCCGTTGCTCCTTTGCCCTTTGCCGCGAGAGAACTCACCAGGGAGATGGCCAACCATCACCACAGGAGAAAACCAGGATGCACACACGAAACGTCAACGTCAAAACCGCCGCTCAAGAATCTTCCAGGAAGATGGGGGAAGAACAAAACCCTGTTTCTGTCGCACGGGAGTGGGTGGCTCAGGCCACCTCGCTGAAAGCGGGGGTCACCGTCACTCTGTCCAATGTGTCCCGATACGGCGACGTTCAGGTGGAGATCCGCACCAACGGAACGCTTAACTGGCACGCCTGGTCGTTTGAACCGGATTTTCTTATTGAACTGAAACGCAACCTGCAATACGTGCAGCTTTAACCGGAGGCCGGATGTCCGGCCTTAACCCAGAGAAGGAGGAAACATGCAGAACCTTAACACCCGTCCGGCGACCCGTAAGGTCGGGCAGAGCACTGAAATCGTGAAGCTGCTGCGCATTCAGGCCAGCGACACCCACGTGGTCGAGTTTGACAACGTGGACACCCGATTTAATGACTGCAACAACTGGCAGGTGATGGCAGGAGGCAAACGCGTCCTGTACAGCAACCGCATGTATGAGAGTTTTTCAGATGTGAAATCGGGGATCGTGGCAACGATCAACGTGTGTGAAAACAGCGGCAGCGTAACGGATAAAGCGATGCTGGAAGGGGCAAAAGTCATGATGCAGGTTCTTGATGGCTATCCGTCCTTTGCAGCACTGGCAGCACACCCGAAACGCATTACCGGTTAACCGAGTGCCGTGACCGGAGGGCAATCCGGCCACGGCTAACCACAACTGTCACTGAGAGGTAAAAATCATGGTCGCCACCAATTCTACGGCAAAAAAACAAGCCAAGACCACCCGTCAGACAAAATCTGCGGAAAAAATCGCGCAGTCTACCGAGCAGAAGCTCGTCCAGCTGCTCGCTGATACGCCTGTGCAAATCTTCCCGTACTCCCGCCTGTCACGCACTGACTTAAACACGCGCATCATTCCGCATACCGATCAGGAAGTGGAAGAGATGGCAGACAGCATTCAGGCAATGGGCATCCTGCAAAACCTGATTGGTGCAGAACTGCCGGACGGTACGATCGGCATTGTCGGCGGGGAAGGTCGTCGCAGAGGCACAGGCATTCTGGTGATGCGCGGTGTGCTCGATGCGGACACGCCGTTTGTTCCGGTGAAAGTCCTGCCCGTTGAGATGGCGGTAGCGGCCTCGATGATCGAGAACGGTCGACGTAAAAACATGCATCCCGCCGAGCAGATTATCGGTTTTCGTACCCTTCAGCAGGAAGGTAAAACGGCCTCTCAGATCGGCGCACTGATGGGCTACCACCCGCGCCACGTTCAGCGCTGCCTGAAGCTGGCGAATCTTGCCCCCTCCCTGCTGGATGCGCTGGCGCGGGATGAAATCTCCCTTGAACAGTGTGAAGTCCTGACACTTGCTGATACCCATGAGCGTCAGGAGCAGGTCTGGAAAGAGGCTGTTGTACAGTGGCGCGATCCTGCTGTACAGACTCTGCGCAAAATGGTGACCGACGACAAGATGGCCATCAGTCACCCGATGTTTGAGTATGTGGGCGAGGAAGCCTATACCGCCGCTGGCGGTACGCTGACCGCCGACCTGTTCAGCGACAAGGACAGCACCTTTGCCGATGCAGCGCTGGTGAAATCTCTGCTGGCTGGCAAGCTCACCGTGCTCGCCGCTCGCGTTAAGCAGGAGCAGGGCTGGGGCTGGGCTGAGTACCGTATGACGGAACTACGCTTCAGCGGTGAGGACGCTGAACTGTACCGTTTTGCCATGCCGAAAGCTGTCCTGACGGAAGAAGAACAGAAGCGCGTCAGTGAGCTGGAAAAACAAAGAGATGCTACTGAAACCTACGATGACGAATACGAGCTTCAGCAGCAGATCGATGACATTTACTGCGAGGCGCAGTACCGCGAAGCCACGCCGGAATTTCGCGCCGCCCACGGTATCTGGGTGTCATGGGATGGTAACAATTTTCGGGTTCAGCCAGGTATCCGCAAGCTGACCGACGAAGACCGGGCAGCTGAAGAACAGGCGCGTCAGGAGCGTGAAAGCAATGTGATCAGACACACCACGCCTGACATTCCCGCTGACGCCTATCCGGCAACGCTGGTTAAGGCCATGTCTGCGGAGCGCACTCTTGCCGTTCAGGCGGAACTGGCGGGTCGCCCCGATGTATCGGTGGCGCTCCTGACGTGGACGCTGTGTCTTGCGCTCTTTGATCGCACCTACGGCAAGCGCAATGAACCGCTGAAAGCCTCCGTGTCCTCGAATCAGTATCACCTTGCATCACTGGCTCCATCCGGTGATGAAGGGAAGGCGCTGACGGCGCTCAAAGCACAGAAAGAGGCGCTTCAGGCAACGCTGCCCGAAAACTGGCATCTCGATTTCACCTGGCTGCTGTCATGGTCAGCAGAGCAGGTGAACACCCTGCTGGGATTCTGTGCGGCACACGGTATCAACGGCATTCAGGAACGTATGTACAACCATACGCAGAAAAGCGAACTGGACGGGCTGGAAGCGGCGCTGGACTTTGACCTGCGCAAATGGTGGCAACCGGATGCTGAGAGCTACTTCGGTAAGCTCACGATTTCCCAGATTGGCAAAGCCTATGAAGAAGCCGGACTCAGCGCCCGTGCGGGTGAAGTTGTGAAGCTCAAGCGCCGCGATGCGGCGAAGGCCGCCGAGCAGGATCTGAATGCTCAGGGCTGGCTGCCTGACTGGATGGTGCGCACAGCGCCAGCCGCTGAGGCTGAAGAAGCCACTGAATCTGACGCTGATACCACTGACCACGCTGCTTAATTCCGGAGGCCGCCGCCTTCGGGCGGCGGGAACAGACATGACCATGCAATATGACCTGAACCGAATCAACACCCTGACCGCCACAGACCTGGAGTTTATCCGTCAGCAGGGGGAGGACGCGCGCCGCGCCCTCAGCGATGCCGTGACCGGCCTCCTGTCGACACCTGAAGGATGGCGCGTCTGCGCCGAATACCGCAGCGAGTTCGGCGGCTTCTTCCCTGTCCAGTGCCGCTTCAGCGCGGACGGCAGTGATGACTGGCATCTTTGCGTGTGCAGCCCGGGCGAAGTCTCGCCTTACTGGCTTCTGGTGCTGCTGTCCTCCGGCGGTGAAGTGGTGCGTACTCTTTACCAGAGCGACACGCTTCAGCCTGAACGGATAAACCAGCTGATCGCGCAGCTGGCAGGTATGCGCCGCTTTAACTGCACTGCCCGCACCGTGGCGAAGCTGATGAATGTGGAGGTGACATCATGATCCCGTCCTCACACGCGCTCGTTTCCCTGAAGCCCGCCCGTCAGGCTGCAATACAGGCTATCAGCCATGTTGAGTCTGCCCGTGAACGCGGCGCACGACTGCCCGCCATGCCGTATGTGCGTACCTTTCTGCGTCTTCTCACGGGCAGCGGACGCCTCAACGCCACGGTGGCCAATAAAATACCTGGTCTGCACTGGGTGCCAAATAACCGTCATTCGAACCTGAAACAGGTCGAGGAGGCGCTTAACACGATGATCGCCACCAGTGGCGAAGCCTGCCCGCTGCCGCTCACAATTGACGTACAGGCCGAACTGTTTCCTGAGGTCATGCACACCCGCACGGGTCGACGGCTGCACAGGTCCGGCATTAAGACCACGCGTCAGATGCGCCGCCAGTCTCGTGAGTACGAACAGCGCTGGAAACTGCGCCAGAACCTGCTGGAGCAGGCGAAAATCGACCTGAATTTTCAGTCTCCGGAAACCGTCTGCACCTGGTACACCCGGTGGAGCGACGAGTTTGACGCGGCAGAGCTTGCCGGACCGTTCTGGCGCTGGCAGTCGCGGTTCACGTCGCTGAAGGAACTTGACTGGCTTCGCATCAGCGGTGAGCCGCTGTATGCAGTGATGTACGAAATCCCGTTCATCGTGCGGGAGACACCGGAACCTGTCCGTACTGCTGAGCGCTGGCAGGTACCGAACAAGCTGCGGTACCGCCCGCACGGCCGGTGACAATATTGCCCTGCGCGTCAGTGGCGCGTTCAGCAGCGAAGAGAGCCTGCGAGCGGTGACGCTTCGGGTCAACAACCGCTATATCCCGCTTACGGACATTGCCAGCATTGTACGCAGGCCGGCAGAGCCGCCGGCTCCGCTTTTTCGCGTCAACGGCCAGCCTGCCGTTGGCCTTGCCGTCTCGATGGCGCCAACCGGAAACATGCTTGATTTCGGGCAGGCGCTGCGGTCGCGCATGAACAGCGAAGCCGCACAGCTGCCGCACGGTATTGAAATGACCCGAATTGCCGATCAGTCTGCCGTAGTGAAGGAGGCCGTCAGCGGGTTTGTGCACGTGCTGGGGGAGGCAGTCATTATCGTGCTGGCCGTCTCTTTCGTTTCGCTGGGGCTGCGTGCCGGGCTGGTGGTGGCGGCAGCGATCCCGCTGGTGCTTGCCATGACGTTTGTCTGTATGCATCTTGCTGGCATTGGCCTGCAGCGCATCTCCCTTGGCGCGCTGATTATCGCGCTGGGCCTGCTGGTTGACGACGCGATGATCACGGTGGAAACCATGGTGGCACGTCTGGAAGCCGGCGAATCCCGTGCCAGTGCGGCGACCTATGCTTTCACTTCAACGGCATTCCCGATGCTGACCGGCACGCTGGTGATGATTGCCGGCTTTATTCCGGTTGGCTTTTCCGCCTCAAGCGCCGGGGAATACTGCTACACCCTGTTTGCGGTGGTACTTATCGCGCTGATCAGCTCATGGGTGGTGGCCGTACTGTTTTCTCCGCTGACCGGCAGCTGGCTGTTGCCTGACGCGCTGCAGAAACACACTGCCGGTCCGGGGCTGCCTGGCAGGCTTTACCAGCGCCTGCTTGCCTGGGTTCTGCGGCATCGGTTATGCGATATCTGCAGGGGCACTTCCAGCATAGAAAGAGCAGACACATGAGTCGGATGCGTATGAATAATGCAGTTCACATCAACCGGACTCCAGCCAGAACTGGTTGATCTTTCCCGTCAGTCTCAGATCTACCTGGTGGCGCTTAGAATGCGGCTGCTGAAGCCAGGCGTAAAAGCCACTGGGATGAACATCCAGCACCCGACAGAGCAGACGAACAGGCCAGCAACTGCTGTTGTCACGGATAAAGGCGTACCTCAGTCGGACAGCTTTGCGAAGTACGCCGCGGCTTTTTTTAATATGTCCCGTTCGTCGGTAACCCGCTTCAGCTCCTTCTGGAGCCGGCGGATCTCGGCCTGAGTATCTGACTGTTCTTTATTAGTGGAAGAATCCGGACCGTACTTCTTTATCCAGGCGTAAAGGCTGTGGGTGGTGATATCGAGACGTGTTGCAACGCTGGCAACAGAATAACCGCGATCAACAACCTGTTTGACTGCTTCAATTTTAAACTCTTCGGGATAACGCTTACCGCTCATAGGCACCTCTCTTTAAGCCATCTTAAATGACTCGGAGGTGTCTGTTAAACCCGTGGCGATTCATCCTTCGCGCAAATTAGCTCACGAGGTTGTCAGCAACTTCTGTTGATGACTTAGAGACTCCTGGCTATCACCGCGGCTGCTGAAAAGAATCTCAGCTGACGAGAACCTCACCCTGGAGAGAGCAGTCTGTCAGGCTTTAAGACCTAAAGCCTGACATGCGTGGCGTAAAATTAACGACGTACGGCCATAATACCTGCATCCACGTCCCAGATAGCACCGGTCACCCAGGCTGCCTTGTCCGACAGCAGGAACAGGATAGTATTTGCCACATCTTCCGGCATGCCCACGCGGCCCAGCGGATGGAAATCACTCATCGCCTTCATTGCATCAGCAATATCTTCTTTGGCCATGAATCCTTCGTATATTGGCGTCTGCACAATACCCGGAGAAACGGCATTCACACGGATACCCGCGCTGGCCAGTTCAATCGCCAGGTTGCGCGTCAGCGCATGCAGGCCGGCTTTTGCCATCGAGTAGGCAGAAGCGGGAGAATCACCCAGCGCAGCCTGCGCGCCAATTGAGCCGACGTTCACTATGGCACCTTCGCGTTTGTCGGCCAGCATGTTCTTCACCACGTCCTGCGTGATAAAGAAAGTGGCTCGGTTCAGCGACAGGTAGCTGTCGTAGTCTGCGGCATTGTGCTCGGTAAAGCTTTTCGGGATAAAGATACCCGCGGCATTTACCATCAGGCTGATGTCGCGGTGATGCGCATTGATTTCCTCACGAATGACATTCATCCCCTCTTCGGTCATCAGGTTTGCCGTAATGACCGACACCGGGCCAAGCGGGCTCAGTTCTTTCTGAACGGCGTCAGCTTTATCCTTTCTGCTGCCCGTCAGGACCACGCTGCCGCCGGCTTTCAGCACCATGCGCGCCGTTTCAAGACCCATACCGCTGGTGCCGCCTACGACCAGAAGCTTTTTACCGCTAAAAAAATCGCTCATATGTGACTCCATTATTTACTGGTGGTGTTCAGCCGGCACATAAACGGCCGGCAGGTGTCGGGTAATCAGATGCTGCAGCCGCCGGTGCCGCAGGCCTGACCGGCAGTTACGGTCATTTCCTCCTGCTTTTCATCCCAGACCTGGCGCAGCGCACTGAGGAAATTTTCCGAAGCCTGGGCGCCGCTGATGGCATATTTCTGGTTCAGCAGGAAAAGCGGCACGCCGCTGACGCCGATTGATCGGGCGCTGCTCTCATCATCCGTTACCGGGGCCGGGGCATTACTGCTGTTTGGTGTTGTCCAGCTGGCCATGGTTATTTACGGCCTTTTTCATGGGGACAGACTTTCCCCTGGCAGAGCTGCAGGCCTTGTTATTGCCTCCTGCGGATTGCTGATGCTGCTCCTGCCCGGCGCCACTGCGCCGAAGCCGGGCAGTGCGCTGATCATGGCGCTGGCCGGGCTGGCCGGGCTGGCCTGGGCAGCCTATACCCTTGCCGGAAAAAAAATGCCTGATGCCACAGCGTCAACAGGGATTTCAACAGCTGCAACTGATTAGACGGGTTGGTAACCACTAAATTGATGACAAGTCGTACCGGTAATTTATCATCGCCATCAGCCTGACCGACTTCAACGGGCTCAGGCAGACGAATAATGTAAACAGAAGGTGTGTTGGCATGTGTACTGTCACAGTGCGGGATCGCCACAGAATAGCCATCAAGCAAAATACCCGTCGGGTACATGGCTTCACGCTCGCGTAGTGCCTCCAGATAGGTATCCTTCACTGTCCCCGCAGCATTCTGCCGTTCATGAATATGCTGCAGCACCTCGTCATAACTTTTGAAGTCGCCGCCATCGGTGACGCTGATAAGTACTGTATCCATAACTTCTCCCAGTAGCTTAATTTTGCTCAAGTGAGCACATACATATATACATATGAGCATTTATTGCATGCCGGTGTTTTGCGGAAACAAGCAGAGAGCAAAAGTTATAGGTCGATCACAGTAATAAACAAGAGAGCGAAATATATAATGCTCATATGAGCGCATGGCTGAATACCATATGACCATTTATTTATATCAACTGACTGAATTAAAAAGGAATATATCTGTTTACGGCTGATTAGCTGTTTCGCATGGTATCTTTGCGAAAGCGCCTGAAATCACGGAGTGGTAATTCAGCGGATGTCCTGACAACTGCAGGCGTAATGAACGGAAATCTGATTGTATGGGCTTTTCGCGAATTTGAGCCACTGTCGCTGCGTCATGAAATTTCAAAGGGGGGCGCCGGCAGTGCCCCGTATTGAAAGAGAGACCGGTGTTTTCCTGGCTTATCAGGAGTTGACCAGCTTTACAGCTGTATCAAAGTCGGTGATCAGCACATCAAGAAGGCCTGACTTAAGAGAGGCTACGATACCTTCATACTTCTGCTCTCCTCCCGCCACGCCAATCACTGTTTTCGCACTTCGCAGTTGCTCAGTGGAAATACCGAATCCCAGCCGGCTTATCGGGCTGTCAAGGATCTCTCCTTTGCTGTTGACGAGCGTGATGCAAACATCAGCCGCGATGTCATCACGGAAAAGTGGTGTCTGCCATTCTTCGGGAAAAATGTCACACAGGCTTGACGAGCCGGTTTTCCAGGCGCCAATACCAGTAATAACAACGTCCAGGCACGAATAATACTGTTGGGTGTCAACCACTGCAGGATCGCTGGCCAGTTTTTCTGCCAGATTTTCATCATCCACCCACATGGGGACATACATGGGATGTGCCTTTCCCTGAGAGATAGCTGCCAGCCGGTGTATCAGGTCTATCGGACCCTGACTGAATTCAATACCCGGATGTACGCCTGAAAGCTGCACAATATCTAAAGCAGGGAGGCTGGTCAGCTGACTCACGGTACTGGACAGAACGCGCCCCCAGGCAATACCCACCTTCATACCCCCTGTCAGGTAATTGCCCAGGTAGCTGGCTGTGATACCACCCAGCTTCTCATTTAGTTCTTCCTGGCTGTTCCAGGATTCTGATACAGAAAGCACGACGGCTTTTTGCAGGCCGTATTTCTCGCAGATATTATGAGCCACTTCTTCATCAAGCATCTGCTGTTTGGGAAAAAGAAACTTAACGTATTCCTGCTCGATCGCCTCATCGATCAGGCGCGCGGCCTTGAATCGTGAGATCTCGAGTTCTTCGGCAATTTCTGTTTTGGTCTTCATCTCAACAAAATAACGGCGAACGACCAGAGAATAGATGTAGCGGGGGTCATAACCTGACCAGCGGCTGTTTTTTATACGTTTAGGCATGGCGAATTCCTTTTTAATCGAAAGGAAATATCACAAAGGTTAACCTGTTGCCCCTGATTTTAATCAAAAGAGTACACTTTTTTACGCTCGTTTGGTATTTACTGGAGTGCTTTCTTACTGCTGTGTGATGGGCAACACGCATACTGTACTTGGTTGGTAAAGCTGGCTGGCATTATACCTGCGCGTACGGCTGCCACAGGTACACGTTAGAGCCGGTATCCATGATAAAGGTTTGAAAACAGGTTGCCCGAAATGACCTTTCTTGAGTAAAGCAGTACCGCACGGGCAGTATGAATGTAGCTTCTTCACCAGGCTGGTTTTTTTACATGGTTCATCGATTCATGGTTCATCGATTAAGGTAAGAAGTGTTTTGCACAATGTATATCCGGCAATCAGATACGGCCTATAGCCCTTCTGTCACCGCCAGGTTACAGAAATCACAGGCGCTAATTTCGGTAAAACGATTAATGAATATCAGCAAAAAGTCTTCCCGGGAACTTCATAAATCATCTGCTACTCCTGAAGGGGAAAAGTCCAGGTCGTTCATCAGATGGCTTCTTTCATCAGCTTTCCTGAGCTTTCCACAGGCAGCTGGTCCCATTGCATTCTCATTGCTTGCACTCAGTATCACAGGCGACAGCAGAGGCGGAGCAGCGATGATCCTTGCCATGACGATTGCTCAGGTTATTGGCGTGATCCCGTTTACACGCCTGGGCAACCGCTTTAACTCGGTCACTTACTTCCAGCTTCTGACGCTGACTCGTTCTATGGCTTTACTCTGCATAGTACTGGCATCATGGTATAAATTGCCTGTTACGGTATTAGTCATACTTGCCAGTCTGGCCGGACTGGTAAATGGTGCAGCTCAGGGGTATTTAAGGGTGATATTAAACCACGTGGTTAACGCAAACCGTTTACCACGTGGGCTGGGTATGGCCGCGACTCTGAATGAGATGGTTTTTGTTCTGGCTCCCGTGGCCGCATCAGGACTGGGAAGCATCTCCCCGGTGTTTTCTCTGCTCGTCATTACCGCTCTGGGTATACTTCCCGTTGTTCTCATTCCCCGGCTTAATATCCGGAGCTCCCCTGCCGTGGTTAAAACCAGGCAAAGAGCACTGACAAGACCGGTTGCTTTGGTGCTTATATGCTCTACTGCAGCTGAAGCAACCGTCGCAGCCGTTGAGATAGGTGCTGTGGCGTTAGCCCTGAACTTTCGGTATGAGCCATTTTATGCCATTTTTTTCACCGTTCCCCTGTGCCTTGCCTCTGTCATGGGAGGAGTCTGGGTCAGTATCCGCAACCGGATGTCTGCACCCGGCACAGTACTTTTACATCTGTGTCTGATGATGCTAGGGGCTTTGATGGTTACTGTTAATTTCTCCGTCATTACAACCATTGTGGGTGTGATGTGTATTGGCTCTGTCATTGCCCCACTTGGAACACATTTTTCGCTTGTACTTGATGAAATGTCTCCTCCGCATCTGAAAGCCGAAGTCTTCGCCTTACTGCGAACCTCCAATGCCATGGGTGTGATATTTGCGAGTGCCCTTCTGACTGTGACATCGCTGTCATTATCACTGTTAATAACTACGATTTTTATTGGGATAGTCGCTTCAGGAATGGCTGTTGCAGTGCTGGGTAAGAAAAGCGTGATTGAGACTGATTGTGAATAACACCTCAAACAGTAGGGCTTGTTGCTTAATCAAAGACACAACACAGTTAAGATAGTTATCAGAAGATTAGTAGGAGTAAGCCGAAAAATGGCTGTCTTATTAAGCTTACATAAAAGCATTTTTACGCTTCTGGCACGAAACAGACCAGTGTACTGCAAGGTCCGCTATGAGCGAACAGCGGAAGTTCGCATTTGTCATAACAGCCGGGATCCATGACTAAAATTGGCATCTGATAATCAACCGGAAGCAGGTCAGAGCACGCCGCGCATACCTGAAAATGAAAGGCAAAATTGACCTAGTGTCATCAGCCGTACCTGGACTTCCGGGGAGCCGGCCCAACGTGACATCCTTTGGCCGTTAATCATTGTCAGCCCTGTCTACTGCTAAAACCGACAGGGCAATCCTGCAAAGCAATACGAGGGCAGCGATCAGGCATCCAGACTCTCCCGTAAGGACTGAATAAACAGCTCCATTGCTGGCGTAATGACCTTACCTGAGTGATGAGCACACACTGCAGAAAGGGTTTCAGGGCGTGGTGACAGAGGAAGTTCTTGCAACAGTCCGGCACGCAGCTCTTTCTCCACCGTGAATCGCGGTAAGTACGTCACGCCTGTATTAGCCATCACGCACTGCTTAATGCTTTCAATGCTGATGAGTTCAATGGTGGAGTCAATCGTTATTTTTCTTTGTCTGAGGACAGATTCAAACATCAGACGGAATACACATTGTTTTTCATTAATAATGAAACTAACGGGGATATGCTGATTTCCCCGAGTGAAATCAACCAGTGCTAATTCGGGAGAGGCAACGAGCACGAGAGGATGTTCGCCATAGTTTTCCATAATGAGAGAAGCATCATTGCCCACACGATAGAAAATCCCCAAATCAATTTCATTGGCCAGCAAGCTGTCACGGATTGTATAACAGTTCTGGGATTGCAGAGACAGCAACACATTCGGCGCTCTTTTCTTAAAACTCTTCAGCACCTGCGGGATCTTGTAGGAGAGCAGCGTCTCGCCCACGGCAAGGCGCAATTCACCTTCCGGTTCATCGTTTCGCTGGACAGCCTGCTTAATGCTATTTATAACGACCATCATTTCATGAATATGGGGCATCATATTCCTGGCGGCATCCGTTGGCACCATGCGGCGACCAATTTTTTCAAACAGCTGAACGCCGTATTCGGCCTCAAGTTGTCTGATCTGAAATGTAACCGTTGACTGCGTACAGCAAAGTTTACTGGCTGCTTTGGCAAACGATCCTTCTTCCAGAATGGTCCTGAGGGTTAACAAACGACGTAAGTCCAAGATTGTCTCCTGTGAAGTATTCATAATGTTGAATCATGAATGCGAAAACATTCAATATTTTTTCTTATTGGCATCCTCTAAATTAAAAAAAAAGAGGAGTTATTATGTCACTTTCAATTGCTGGCGCTTTTCTGGCTTATACTTTCATCACTGCACTTACCCCAGGTCCTAATAACATTCTGGCTCTGAGCTGCGTGCATACTCACGGGTTTCATAAAAGCCTACGTCCACTGGCTGGCATGGGGGCTGGATTTCTCATTATTATGCTCCTGTGCGCCTTATTTACCGTGGCGATAACCCGGACACTGCCTTCCGTAACCCACTGGCTGACCTGGTTAGGCGTGATTTATATTCTCTGGCTGGCACTGAAAATAGCCCGAAGCCAGCCTGCAAATAACACCCGTTCTGACGTCCCACTGAGCTTCAGAACCAGTTTTTTACTGCAGTTTGCGAATGTAAAAATCATCCTTTATGGAGTAACGGCGCTCTCTACTTTCGTCATTCCCTATACCAGCAGTCAGGTCTGGATTATTCTGATCAGCGTTCTGCTGGCTTTGATCGGTGTTTTTGGCAACCTCTGCTGGGCGGCAGCAGGACACCTTTTTCAGGCGCTTCTTCGCCAGCACGGTCGCCTGGTCAATAGGATCCTTGCAGGGGCACTGGTACTGGTCGCAGTGGATATGTTGTTGTGAAACACATACAGTTCGCTTGATCCTGTTCCCGTCATTTCAGTCGGATAAACTGACAACAGTTCTGATGTCAGTTTATCCCCCAGGGCTATAGCCCTAATGTTATGCCACGGGTTTACCCGGTATAACATGCCCCAGTAATGCCTGCACGGGGGCAGTTTTAATGTCATTGTCAAACTGGCTGACGCTGTTCAGCCTGTCGATTTGTGCCTCTGTGAGATTCGCCCCTGAAAACCCCACATTACTGACGTACTGCGCCTGGGTCCGGGGGCCAATAATAGGGATACATTCCTGTGCAGCAACCCAGGCAATAGCTACCTGGTCCGGGCTTGCCCCGTTTTCAGTGGCTATAGCCAGAACCTCGTCAAGAATGGCGCTCCGCTGTTCGTTGTTTTCCGCCTGGAATACCTTTCCGCCCATCCCTTCTGCCCTGCCTTTTTCACCGGCGCGGTATTTGCCTGTGAGCATTCCACCGCCCAGCGGGGACCAGGTTATGGGTGTTATCTGCAGCGCCTGACAGGCTTTCAGCATGTCACGTTCGGGCTGACGTGAAACCAGACTATACTGGAACTGAGAGGCGACAATCGGCACCGCGCGAGACAGCTCGGCAAGCGTTGCTGCGCGTGCCAGCCGCCAGGCCGAAAAATTGGACAAACCGGCGTAAAGAATTTTTCCGGCTCTGGACAGATCTTCAAGCCCCCGTACCAGTTCTTCTGACGGCGTAATATCGTCAGGATGATGAACCCAGTATAAATCGATACGATCGGTTTTAAGCCGCTTCAGACTCGACTCCACCGAAGACACCATCGCCCGGCGACTGTTGCCTGTAACCAGCCCGCCAGCTGCTTTAGATGCGCCGCTCGAATATTTTGTCGCAAGAAAGAAATTCTCTCTGCGTCCCTGAAGGAGGGCCCCCAGAAACTCTTCTGATTCACCGAACTGATACACATCAGCCGTATCTATAAAGTTACCGCCATCCTCTGCAAAAGCATCTAAAATCGCCCGACTTTCGTCTAACGATGCGCCGTATCCCCACCGCATGCCAAAATTTGCCGTTCCCAGGGCTACTGAAGATACTCGAACGCCTGTATTGCCAAGGATCTGATATTTCACATTGTCACCTCTTGCTTATGTTTATGATTTACCATGTCTTTGAAGGAGACCCGGATTAGCGGGTATATGCCCATATATCATCTTATTCTTTTACGCTGACAACCTGCAATTCAGATTTGGTGAAAAATGTTCTGCAGCGCCATGACGTTGTCCGCGCCAAGACGTTCTTCAATGATGTGCTGGCAGCGCTGCCAGGACGGAAACGCGTCTCTGATAAGCGCTTCACCTTCAGGGGTGATAGAGACCTGCTGCTGCCTTTTGTCCATACCATCACGGTCAACCTGCAACCACCCCTGACGCGCCAGAACGGTGACGTTTCGTCCTACCGTAGAACGATCCAGCCCGGCGATATCACCGAGCCGGGTAAGGCTTACGGGATTATTGTTTATCACCAGCCTCATCAACGAATACTGAGCAATATTGATGCCATAGGCATCCAGCTCGGCATCGTAAATCGCGGTCATCTTACGTGTGAAATCACGCAGATTTTTACAGTAGCAGGGAGAACTCATATCCAGTGCCCATATCAAGATCAGATAACAAAAGGGATTTAAGAGCGTATACCCGCATTAGATCTGAGTCCAGAATGCGACACCGGAAAATAAACATTTGATGCAGTGACTCCCTGGCTGAACCCGAAGGTTTATTGATCTGCTGGAAAGCGTTGACGCTGATCGCAATATGTGGGTATATACACGTATATTGTTATACCCGTAGTCAGCGGACAGCGCTTTGTTCAGAGAGGAAACATGGCCATTAATTCATCAACCATAGCATCGAGTTCACCGTCACGTATTCACCCGGCTGGCCTGCTTTCAATCGGGCTGGGCAGCATCCTGAGCTCACTGGACTTATTTGTCGTCAATCTTGCCTTCCCGTCGATCAGCCGAAGTTTTCCCGAACACCCCGAGGCCACACTGTCACTGATTCTGACGATCTTCTCAGTCTGTTTTGCCTCCACTCTGGTGCTGAGCGGCCGTTTTGCTGACCGGTACGGCCGACGGACTATTTTCTCGGTAGGTCTGGCCCTGTTTGGTCTGTCGAGCCTGCTCTGCGGGCTGGCGCCCACGCTCTGGATACTCATCGCCGCGCGGGCAATACAGGGGGTTGCTGCGGCCATGCTCATCCCGACAAGCCTTGGGCTACTACTGGGTGCATATCCTCAGGAGAAGCATAAGCAGATGATCGGGTTCTGGGCAGCCACCGGCTCGGTTGCGGCCGCGGCGGGCCCTGTCCTGGGTGGCTTTCTGGTTCAGGCGGACTGGCATCTGATTTTCTTCATCAACGTGCCCATCGTGATTGGGGCTCTCATCTGTACCCGATACCTGAAAGAAAGTGCACCGCATACCGGGCCTGCCCCCGATATTGCTGGAAGCGTACTCCTGACGTCAGGAATAGCTCTCCTCACCGCCACCATAGCTCATACTTCGGAATGGGCCACCCACAAAGCCGCTATTTTCGCGGGAAGTATGGGAGCCATCGTCGTTCTGACGGTATTTGTGTACCACTGCCTGAAATCCTCCCGTCCTCTTCTCGACCTGAGTCTGTTCCATTCCCGGGCTTTCACAACGGCAACAATAGGCATGGGATGTTTTTATATGAGTTTTGCCGTTATGTTACTTGGCGGCACGATGTTTCTGACCCAGGCATGGCACCTGACCGCCGCACAGGCAGGTCTTGCTTTTGCTGCGGGACCCGGCACCGCCGTTGTCGCCTCGCTGCTTATCGGGAGGGTAAAGGCCACTCCACAGAACCTTGCTGTCGCAGGTTCCGTACTGTACTTCCTGAGTGGACTCTGGTGGTTTTTAACGCTCAGCGACCATACCGATAATGCCTGGTTACTGAACTATTTGCCCGGACTGATTATGACCGGACTCGGTGCGGGTATCGCGCAGACGGGCTTTATGGCAGGTGCGGTTTCCGGGCTTCCGGCCCATATGTATTCGACAGGAACAGGGCTGATCAACACCTCACGCCAGATTGGTGCGGCGATCGGCGTTGCGCTTTTTGTTGCTCTAAGCGGTAAAGCTGCTGCACCCGAATCCTTCCATGCAGCCTGGCTGCTGATGAGCCTGTGTGGCCTTATTGCGGCGCTGTCGGCGAATTACCTGCGCCGCAAAATTTCCCCGAAAAAGTAAATGCCTCAGCAACACGGGAGCAAGTCAATGTCCGCTCCTGGCACAAAGCGGACATATTTACTCGAAGCTAACGGAAGCCTTTTCTTACCCCTATCTGGCTTTATCTGTCGGTGAGGTTGAAGGAAAGCGGTGATCTATAACTTCAGCACACCGCCATATAAAGTCGCCAGGTTTCAGAAAACGCACTCACCGTTACTGACGCGCTTTTCTGTTGTCAGCGGTATGGTCCCGCCTGAACCGTCAGACACACCAAGTACCAGCACCTCTGACTTTTCAGGTCCCATCTTCATGGTACCCAGATTGATGATGCAGATTACCTGTGTTCCCTGCAGTTCTCCGGCTTCATAGTTTGTATACGCTCCGCATGACACCCGGGTTCCCAGCTCGGGTCCAAGGTCAATCGTCATCCGCCACGTGGGCTTGGATGTTTTACTCTCCTCAACTCTGATAATGGTACCGGCACGCATATCGAGAGCCGAAAATGAGTCAAATGAGGCTTTATCTTTCATAATTCTTTCCTTTCTGAGATTTCAAAATTTTCTTTTCGTTGCAGGAACAGACTGAAACGTAACTTTTCGGCCGGAACGGTAATGATCCCAAGACACGCAATTATCAGACCGACGCCTGCCCATCCGTAAGGCGGCAGCCTTTCACCAACGAGCACAACGGCCAGCAGCGCGGCTATAACCGGCTCCAGCAGAGTGATCGTGGTTGCCATACTGGCCGGAATGCGCGCAAGCCCGTAGCCATAGCAGACATAACCCAGAAACATCGGAACCAGCGCCATATAAATACCGACGGCGGCGTTGTTCCATGCCATCAGGAGCGGTGCTCCCGTCATCAGCAGTACAGGCAAAAGCAGAATACCGCCTGCACCAAATGTGACGCCCATCGCGGCCCGGGAAGCCACCCCGGCCTGCATTAACCGTCGCGCTGACCACGAGTAAAAGGCATAGGTGAAGCCGGCTAGCAGGCCCAGAAAAACCCCCGTCGTAGCATGGTCATTTGCGGTACTGTTTTCGCTGCTTTCTGCCAGGCAGAGCAGAACCATGCCCGCAACGCCAACGCCCGCTCCGCACATCCACCGCTTGGTCAGTCGGAGACCGTCAAGGCGGCATTCAATCAGGGCAGATAGGATTGGTGCAGAGCCGATGGTAATAACCGTGCCAACCGTAACACCGGCGTAACGCATTGAGGCATAAAAAGCGAGAGGGTAAACCGCCACCGCCACTGCTCCGGTCAGCAGGAAATGCCAGTTCCGAGTTATCAGAACGCGCTGGCGGATGATGGGAGCTGCAGCGATAAGCCCCTGTAGCAGGCCACCAATACCCATAGCGACCGCCCCTACGGCCAGTGGGCTGAGCCCGGGGGCATAAGTCGCAGCTGTGCCGGTCGTTCCCCAGAGAATAGCTGCGATAAGCACACCCGCCCTGCCGCCAAGGCGTGTTTCCGAAGAAAGCATCAGTACGCCTCCATCATCTGCTCGGCAATGTTGCCGGCCTGCGTCACGCAGTCACTATTACCTTCAAGTCCGGCCCGTGAAATGCTTCCTTCCAGCAGGAAGGCAAAATGTCTTGCCATACTGCGTGCGCTTTCAGCCTTTCCGTTCATCAGCTCAGTCAGATGCGCAGCCAGGATCGCTTCCACTTCCTCTTTGTGCTCCCGAACGGCCTGACGGCCCGGTGCCCCGGCGGGAAGTTCTGCCGCCGCGTTCAGCAGGCCGCAGCCGCGAAAACCGTTCTCATAGGCATATTCAGCATGGTCTTCATAAGCAGAGAAAACGGCCATTACCCGCTCTCTGGGCGTCATGGCAGCTTCCAGCCTGTTTTTATATAAAGAAAGCCATTCTTCATGGCGAACCCTGAGATAGGCCGCCACCAGTTCGTCTTTGGATGCAAAGTTGTTGTACAGGCTTTTTTTAGCAACGCCGGCTCGTTTCACAATGGCATCAATCCCCGTGCCATTAATGCCATGATTGTAAAAAAGGACGCGTGCAGCACTGAGCAATTTTTCGTAGGCGGTTTCAGAACCTGCAGATAAAGATGTCATGATCAGCCTCTTTCGGTCATTTGTAGGTAGACCAGTCTACCTACAAAATAGGCTGAAGCAACAAAAGTCTGCATTTATCACAGGCTTTGTGACCCTAAATAAGCTGGTCTGGCGAACAGAATCCGGTAAATAAGGCAATTATATATGCCGCGTCAGCAGCAAAGTGGCCCCAGCCAGCATTACATATCATCAGGAAGCTAACATCCGGCATGTTTAGATACGCGAATAAATGTCCGCTTCTGGCACAAAGCGGAAATCAGTATTTAAAAAATGAAAACCACAACTTGATGTATAGCGTTTGCTATACGTGATGGTTATGCTATTCTTGTAAAGTAAATGCTATACAGGGGTGTCTCATGAAATCAGATGTTCAACTTAACCTTAGAGCCAAGGAATCGCAGCGGGCGCTTATTGATGCAGCTGCGGAAATCCTTCACAAGTCACGTACAGATTTCATTCTGGAAATGGCCTGTCAGGCTGCCGAGAATGTGATCCTCGACCGCCGTGTATTTAACTTTAACGATGAGCAATATGCGGAGTTCATCGATATGCTTGATGCACCCGTTACAGATGATCCCGTTATCGAGAAACTGCTGGCAAGGAAACCTCAGTGGGACGTGTAACAGCACCAGAACCTCTGTCAGCTTTTCATCAGGTGGCTGAGTTCGTCAGCGGTGAGGCTGTGCTCGATGACTGGTTAAAGCAGAAGGGCCTTAAAAACCAGGCTCTCGGAGCGGCCAGAACGTTTGTAGTGTGTAAGAAAGACACAAAGCAAGTATCCGGTTTTTACTCTCTGGCCACCGGGAGCGTCAACCATACAGAAGCGACAGGCAATCTTCGGCGTAACATGCCAGATCCCATCCCTGTCATCATACTTGCCCGTCTTGCAGTCGATCTCTCTTTTCGCGGAAAAGGGCTTGGCGCTGATTTACTTCATGATGCAGTGCTTCGTTGCTATCGGGTTGCCGAGAATATTGGTGTACGTGCAATTATGGTTCACGCACTCACTGAAGAAGCTAAAAATTTCTACATTCACCATGGTTTCAAACCATCACAAACTCAGCAACGGACATTATTTCTTAAACTCCCTCAATAAACGCGAAGACTATTACGCTCAAACCGATACGAGCGAGAATCGGATGGCGCGTCTAATGTTAATTCAGTAGAAATGCTTCACGAAAGAAGATGACGAACGGTTATTGATGAGACTGTAAGGCGTAAGGAAGGAAGCGGTGGGATGGATAATCCGACTGTGGAAAATGTTATTGAGTTATAGCCATAAACAAAAAAGAGCCCATATATTAAATGGACTCTTTCTCTGATGCCTCGGTTAATCTGTCCAACTTATTGGGGTCAGTACACCCACGAGGCCACCTGTATGCCTAGACAACATCAGGATAGCCTCTTAGATGCCGCAAGGCAAGGAGAAGAAGGCCATGAAACTGCCGCGAAACACCCTGCTCTGGTGCGTATTAATAGTGTGTCTCACACTGCTGATATTCACTTACCTGACACGGAAATCGCTCTGCGAAATCCGGTACAGGGACACGGACAGGGAGGTGGCAGCTTTTATGGCTTACGAATCCGCTAAGTAGCTAACCCCGGCGGGGGGAAACCCCCGCCATTCAGGGGCTGAGACTGTGTGGACATGCCTGAAGCGCCTTTATGAAGGGGTTGCCGGTTTACCGGTAGCCCCTTTTTCCTTCCTGACGCGACCGCACGCCTGAACTTCCGGGAAGGGCTGTTCCCCTGCGGGGAACGGGGGAAGGGGGACGCGCCTTCGGCGCTGCCCCTCTGCTCCCTCCGCCTTGTCCACACTCCAGCCTTTCCTGCCTGATTTTGCTGAAGTCAGAACGCTATGAGTTACCTGCCTGTGCCTGGCTTCAGCCTGGTTTTCCCTGTGTTCTTCATCCCGGGCGTCATATCCGGCGTCCTGCTGGTTAACTTTCTCAGCTGCAGCTCCGTGGCCATAACCCGAAAACAGGGCAGGGCGATGGCCCCCTTCGGCTCCCGGCCAGCGCTGCTGTCCGGTCGTCGAGCCCCACTCCGCCAGGGCGGCCGCTGACGCACCCGCCGGGCTCCGCCGAACCCCTCCGGGTTTCGGGCTGACGCTAGGGTCTGATGGCGAAGGTCAAGGGCTGCGGCTTCTCCGGCCGTGCCGTCCGGAACGCCTTCACCGCGCCGGCTGATGCCGTCGCTTTAATGGCGCCACGCCGTTCCGACGTGTCGGGTGTGTGCATCCTGTTCCCCCGGTGAGGCCATCCCCCGTGCGTCCTCACGCGGAGGGCTGCTTGTAGCACCGTCGGGTCGTCATCCAAGGGGTGAAATGCACTCCGCCAAAACTTTTTGCGTGCCGCAAAAACTTTTGGCTCCACCCCTTTCCTTCCTCCCTTCGCCGTTGCTCCTTTTGCCCTTTGCCGCGAGAGAACTCACCAGGGAGATGGACAACCATCACCACAGGAGAAAACCAGGATGCACACACGAAACGTCAACGTCAAAACCGCCGCTCAAGAATCTTCCAGAAAGATGGGGGGAAAAACCGTGTCGTACACGATCCTCGTCGCTGAGACGAAAAAAAACTCTGAGGAGGAAGCCGACGTTCTGGAGTTCAGCAGCCTTGCTGAGCTGAAGAAACTGCGCAGACGCTGCCCCGAAACGATGTGCTGCACCTATTTCTACGCCCTCAGCAGCGGCGTCGATAAACAGTTCCGCCATATCCATGTGGCTGAAGCTGACCACTTCAAACAGTTCGTGCGCCTGATCGAGCGCGCAGGTATCGACATTTAAATCCGGTTCACCCCGTGCGGCCGCCCCCGCACGGAACCTCATCAGACAGGAGCATGAAAGATGAACGTTAACACCCCGACCGCTGCACCAATGGCCTTTTTCGTTCCGTCTCATAACGCTGTTTATGACCGCGCAACACAGCTGGACGGGCAGTGGGTAACTCAGCGTGAAGCGAAAACGCTGGAATCCCTGCGCCGTCTCTATCCGGACGCGGAGCTGATCCCCGCGACTCAGGTGCAGGAAAAGCAGAATGACGGCTATCGCCGTCCCTGGGTGGAAATCACCGAGGCCCGGTACATCGGCCAGCTGGAAACGTTGCCGCCAGTGGACTGGTGCAGAGGGTATGGCGGGGAGTCGTTCAAGTCGATGGAGTTTACGGGCGGGGATGTGACCGCGATTTTTGTCCGGTACGGCGCGCGCTTCTTTGAGTGCCACGACCTGCACACCCGCCATCACCGGGAGCTGATTGGCGACGTGATCGCCCGTTTCTGTCTCGATGCGCCGCTGAATTCCGCGCATTAAAAAAGCAGGGTTGCCCCTGCTTTCTCAACGCCGTATCTGGCCGACCAAAACGAGATACGGCAATCACAACCAAAGTAAGGAGATTGATCGTGAAATTTGACCCGCAAACTGTCGCACAGGCGAAGGCATTTGTAAATGCCCTCCGCGCCGGAAAACGCGCTCGCGTACCCGCGCTGCGCTTCTCACAGTGGCAGCCGTTCCTGTCCGTGGTAAATGCCGAAACGGGCTACGCCACCGATGCTGACTGTGGTCTGGCTGTCAGCGTCTACCCGGCGCTTGGACTGGCTTAACAGAAGACGGCCGCCTGCGGGCGGCCGGTAAGGAGAAACCATGTCACAACTGAGTTTTGAATCCCTGTTCCTGGCCGACCAGGCTGATCCGCAGCCGCGGGCTTCCGCACCGGCCCGGATGCTGTCGCCAGCTGAGGCGCGTAAAGAATTCGCCAGTGTCTTCCGTCAGATGGCGAAAAATATGCGCCGTTCCGAAGTGTTCCGCGACTTCATCACCCTCGCAGCCAGCGAGCTGGATATGGCCCGTATTCGCTCGCCGGAGAACATCGAAAACAGCCGTCGCATCTGCGAACGGTATAAGCCGGACGATCTGGACGCCATGAAGCAGCTGTTCTGCCTGTTGGTGGAGGGGCTGGCGGGTGACATTCATGATTTCCTCGGCGCTCTGTATATGGAGCAGGAGCTGGGCGCGGACGAAATGGGGCAGTATTTCTCCCCGTCCTGCATCTCCCGCCTGATGGCCGGACTACTCATGCCCGGCGCTCAGGAGACGATAAAGCGTGAGGGGTGGATGACGCTCGATGAGCCTGCCTGTGGTAGCGCCGGAATGGTCATTGCCTTTGCATACTGGATGGCTGAAGCGGGATATAACCCTTCACAACAGCTGTATGCCACCTGCACTGACATCGATCCAAAGGTGGCAGATATGGCCTTTATCCAGCTGGCACTGCTGGGTATACCCGCGAAAGTCGTGACCGGTAATACGCTGACCCTGAAAGCGAACCGAGTGCGTTACACCCCTGTTTATTACTTCAATGACTGGCAGGGCCGTCTGGCATTTCGCAGTCGTCTGGATGCAATGAAAAAATTTCTGGCCACCGTGGCCGCCTGACTGACAGAGCGGCAGGGCAGACCTGCCGCAGGGAGAGAGAAAATGACAAGCAACACACTGAACGCTGTTCCGGCCACCGTGCTGGAGACGATGGCAGAACGCCTGCAAGGCCAGGCTGAACCGATAAAAATCCGCAGCAACGATGATCACGCCGCGCTGGCTGCAGATGTGCTCTGGAAATTTGCCCGTAAAACCGGGCTGAACAGGGAAAGCGAAAGCGTGCAAACTGTCATCACGGATTTTCTGGCAAATCTGCTGCACCTCTGCGAACAGTGCGAGCCGGACGGGGCTGGCATTGAGGGATTTAATGTCCTGCTGAATATGGCCATGATGCACTATGAGCAGGAAAACGGAGGTGACAGCGAAGAACCGATCTGATCGGAAATCCTGGCCCCGGTGCATATCATCGGGGCAACCGCAAAAAACTCTACCCCTCCGGGGTAAACGGGGAGGGCGAAAGCGCCTCCGGCGCTCCTGCCGTTCCCCGTTGCTGTGCTTCACTCCTTCTCTGCGATCATAACCGGCATCCTGCTGGTTAACTTTCTCAGCTGCAGCTCCGTGGCCATAACCCGAAAACAGGGCAGGGCGATGGCCCCCTTCGGCTCCCGGCCAGCGCTTCTGTCCGGTCGTCGAGCCCCACTCCGCCAGGGCGGCTGCTGCGCACCCGCCGGGCTCCGCCGAACCCCTCCGGGTTTCGGGCTGACGCTAGGGTCTGATGGCGAAGGTCAAGGGCTGCGGCTTCTCCGGCCGTGCCGTCCGGAACGCCTTCACCGCGCCGGCTGATGCCGTCGCTTTAATGGCGCCACGCCGTTCCGACGTGTCGGGTGTGTGCATCCTGTTCCCCCGGTGAGGCCATCCCCCGTGCGTCCTCACGCGGAGGGCTGCTTGTAGCACCGTCGGGTCGTCATCCAAGGGGTGAAATGCACTCCGCCAAAACTTTTTGCGTACCGCAAAAACTTTAGTCTCCGCCCCTTTCCTTCCGCCCTTCGCCGTTGCTCCTTTGCCCTTTGCCGCGAGAGAACTCACCAGGGAGATGGACAACCATCACCACAGGAGAAAACCAGGATGCACACACAAAAAGTCAACGTCAAAACCGCCGCTCCCGAATCTTCCAGGAAGATAGGGGGAAAAACACAAACTGAGTCCAGTGGCTTTGTTATGGAAACCATCGGGCAGAGTGAAACAGTCTCAGCGCTTACTTTTGAACAATTCTGGGATCTGTATTCATGGGTCGTCAGCGAATCACAAGCTGATGTGAAGCCTGTTAATTTTGTCGCACCGGCTGACAGTGTCGAACTGATTTATATCGATCCGGAAGTCCCGGATTACTTCTCAGTATGGCTACTGGATGGTTACCCGGTTGCCGCAGCTGCATTGCTGGAAAATTTCTCACGCGTATTACCTTCTTTCGTAAAGATCTTCGCTGGAGACAAATCATGATGCAAACAACGGTGACACATAAAACAACGCTCCTGCGCACTGATGGCTTTGTACGCAATATTCACTCACGTAATCCGTTCGACGTGATTCGTGCTGATGTGGTTCTGGCTCGTATGGAAAAGCGGGCTGGAAAAACATGCGGCGCGTACTACGAAATCTATGATGTCACTTTGCTGGGAATGGCGCTGGACTACCTGGCTAAATTACCTCTTAAAGACCGCCCGGTATTCATGGGAGCAGCGTCGATGCGCGGCTTATTTCTGACGTGGGCTGAGGAAGAACGTGCGAAGGAGGCATACGACGATTTAATGACCGAGATGGCCATTGAGGCGGGTGAGATTTAGCCCCTGATACAGTATTCGGTCCAGCCCTGGTGGCATTCATCAGGGCAACCGCACAAACCTCTTTCCCCTGCGGGGAAACGGGGAGGGCGAAAGCGCCTCCGGCGCTCCTGCCTTTCCCCGTTGCAGTGCTTCCCTTCTCACCTACGATCAGAACCGGCGTCCTGCTGGTTATCTTTCTCAGCTGCAGCTCCGTCATGGCCATAACACGGAAAAAGGGCAGGGCTATGGCCCCCTTCGGCTCCCGGCCAGCGCTGCTGTCCGGTCGTCGAGCCCCACTCCGCCAGGGCGGCTGCTGACGCACCCGCCGGGCTCCGCCGAACCCGCAAGCGGTTTCGGGCTGACGCTAGGGTCTGATGGCGAAGGTCAAAGGCTGCGGCTTCTCCGGCCGTGCCGTCCGGAACGCCTTCACCGCGCCGGCTGATGCCGTCGCTTTAATGGCGCCACGCCGTTCCGACGTGTCGGGTGTGTGCATCCTGTTCCCCCGGTGAGGCCATCCCCCGTGCGTCCTCACGCGGAGGGCTGCTTGTAGCACCGTCGGGTCGTCATCCAAGGGGTGAAATGCACTCCGCCAAAACTTTTTGCGTGCCGCAAAAACTTTCGTCTCCGCCCCTTTCCTTCCTCCCTTCGCCGTTGCTCCTTTTGCCCTTTGCCGCGAGAGAACTCACTAGGGAGATGGCCAGCCATCACCACAGGAGAAAACCAGGATGCACACACGAAACGTCAACGTCAAAACCGCCGCTCAAGAATCTACCGGAAGATGTGATTCAAACCTCACCACGTCCCAGTTCACGGATCTGTTTTGCTGGGTCCTGGCTGCATCGGAAGGGGAGCCACAACCGGCAATTTTTACGCCGCCAGAGAATGCCACTGAGCTGACGTTAATAAATGACGAATGCCCGGATTATATCTCTGTCTGGTTTGTAGATGGTCGCCCGGTGGCAGCTGCAATGCCGCTGGATAATTTTCATCGCGTTATTTCTTCATCTCTAACTAAATAATCAGGAGTAAATAAAAATGGTCAGTTTCGCAAGCCGTTATCGTATGCCTACCTCGATCCGTAAAGACCGTCCGCTGACTAATGATGAATTACAGCGCATCGTTCCCAGCGCGTTCTCATCGGATAAACACGATTCACGCTCTGAACGTTATACGTATATCCCGACCATTAACATTCTTGATCGCTTACGTGATGAAGGTTTTCAGCCATATTATGCCACTCAGTCACGTACACGTGACCAGGATAAACGCGACTTTACAAAGCATATGCTTCGCCTGCGCCGTCATGACCAGATTAACGGAAAAGAAGTACCGGAAATTATTCTGCTGAATAGCCATGATGGTTCAAGCAGCTATAAAATGATCCCCGGTATGTTCCGTCAGGTTTGCAGTAATGGTCTGGTTGCATGGAAGGATTTTGGTGAAATCCGCGTACCCCACAAAGGGGATATTGTCGGGCAGGTTATTGAAGGCGCTTACACGGTGCTGAAAACATTTGACGCGGTTGATGAAAATATTGACCTCATGAAAAGCATTCAGCTCACTTTGCCTGAGCAGCGCCTTTTTGGTGCGACCGCCCTGGAACTTAAGTACGATGGAAAACCAGCGCCGATTACACCGGAGCAAATTATTAACCCTCGCCGCGTGCTCGACAGAGGCCAGGATTTATGGACCACGTTTAACGTGGTGCAGGAAAATGTGATCCGTGGGGGGATTCGTGGCAGAACGGAAAAAGGGAAGATGACCAGAACGCGGGAAGTCACCGGAATAGATGGTGACATCAAATTAAATCAGGTGCTCTGGAAAATGGCCGAGGAGTTTGCAAAACTGAAGGCCTGAAAATTAAGCCGCTCACCAGAGCGGCTTTTTACTGTCCGCTATGTGACGATGCTGTTTCTGCAATTTTAATCTCATGCTCCTTTCCAGCAGCTGGCGCGAGACGTTCAGATAGTAACTTTTTTCTGGCCAGTAATACGCGATATATATTTTTGATGTCCTGTGCATAGGCCTTGCGCTGCGCAATGAGCTTTTTGCTCGGCCCCGTATTATACATCCCCACGCTGTCCCAGTTTTTTCCGTATGACCTGAAGTTGTGCGCCAGTACCCATGCACCCGTATAAACGCAGATACATGGATCATTTAACAGGCGCTCACGGGTAATATTGAAGTTTTTAAGTTTACCGTAATGAGAGCTGTTCACCTGCATCCCGCAGACATCTTCTGTCCCATTCCGGTTTGATCCATTTATCGCATCTGGTACCAGATGGCTCTCTTTAATCGAAATTGACATAAGCAGAAGCGGATCAATTTGATAATCTTTCCCGGCCTGATCAAAGCACATCTGCGGAGCTGCGCCAGCAGAAAGTGAAAGAGTCAGCAAAGCAGCAGGCAGTAACGATATTTTCATGATTTGGCCTTTTAGCTAAATAAACGGGCTCTGGAGAGGCGCTTTAAAAAATACCCCGGCGGATCGTCGTAATCAAGTAAATTCACTACAAACGCGCGTGAGCGCTCTCCTGATGGGATTTAACACCTGTCCGAAATAAACATGTCAGAACAGTAGGCGGTATTAACATGCCGCTCTTTACTAACCCTTTAAAACATCACACCCCACGCAAGACTTCGTCTTGCAGATTTCTCCTTTTATTTCAGTGGGATGTTTGTAAGAAATTTGCGCAATTTTGGAATGTGACCGTGTAATGTCGTACATACCGACACTACGCTATCGTATAATCCTGATACCTGTTAGTGTCGGTATGTCACACATGTATCATACAATTGTAGATATGCTTTAATTACATTGAATTATATATCGCACAGTGTCACACTATCGCACATCATAGTGCTGGATTGTACTACTGTATAGAACAGAAATGCACAGCAGTATCAACCCATTACAGCCTTGCACAGCAATCTGGAAATCCACCAACAGGCCACACATAGTGTCGGTTCCGACACTAACTTAAAACAGGTAAGAAATATGGGAAGAGTCGGCATCTACCTTAAAGATAAAATTGAACGTGAAGTTCGCGATATTGTTCAACAAGACCTGCAGAACGGCGCTAACGCTGGAGAAGCAAACATATCAGCCACCTGCAACGAATTAATCCGGCTTGGACTGCTTGTCTATAAACGCGATGGCGAGGATGGTAATCAATTTGATATCGAAGGATATCGAAGAGACCTCATAAGAAAAACAGCCGGCTCACGCGAAGGCACAGTTCTCATTGCCACCCTAATCGCTGAGATGTATTTAAAAATGACAGGAAAAGACGGCGAAGGCAGCCTTGAAGATACGCTTGATATGATTTTAAGCGGCATAAACACAGCCGAGAACGAAGCAGAAGCAAGGCACTTCATCAACGAAAAAGAATAAATCTGTGAGCCGGACACCCCGGCCCACATCGATCACAGGGACGGTTTTTCATCCCAGGGAAGGTCACTTTTCTCCACCTCCTTTATTTTTTCTTTCAGGAACACCTCGAACTCCATGCAAAGAACTTTAAGCGCCTGTACATCCTCATTCTGGTCAAGCAACCTTTCCGTAAAATAACCCAGCGTATTCATCAGACGGGTGAGCATTTCATCATTCAGACTACGGTTATGCACCTTCGCCATCGCCCTGATTTCATCTGCAAGGTTTTCAGGAATTCGCATGCTATATCCGGTTGTTTTCCCCGGAAGCAAAACTCTTTCACCCTCACGCCACATCCACAATTGCTCCTGCTTGGGCGAGGATTTAATTTCTCCAGCATCATCAAGAGATTCACCATCAAGTAATTGCCCTAGCCACTCTTCAAATCTCACCGCCAGAGCAATGAGCCGTTCACCCCCCGCAGTTTTAATGACAGGTTTGCCGGGCTGATAATTCAGCGACAACAAAAGCCTGGCAATAATTTCCTCATTCACACTTCTGTTGCCAGCTCTGGCACATATTCTCAGCTCCATAAGCAGATTATCCGGCGCACGCAATCGCCACTCCACCGCTTCACCTGGCTGGAACTTGCGTGGACGGCCGCGACCATCCCACATTTTTTCTTTAACTTTCATAGCTATAGATCCCGGAGGCCATTTCTGAACTTTCTGGTCAACAAAGCCTACTCACTTACATATTCGGATAAATCTGAATGATTCCAAAAAGTGTGACATGCATCACAGTTTTTTTTTTTTAGGGTCATGGGACAATTGCGCCCGCGTAAACAAGCACTTACGCGATTCACTTTTGTTTACTTCGGAGAAAACAAACATGTTAACCAAAGGCAGTGCCCTTAACGTCGGTAAGGGATGGGCGGTAGCGTCTTTATTCCGCAAAGCACGCGAAAATCGCAAAGCTAAATTTTACTTAAAGTCAGCAAGCGCTTTTTTAATTGCACTTATGGTCACTCACCCGGCATTCGCATCCGGTACTGACCTTCTTTCCTCACAGAAAGCAACGGTTAATTCCACTTTCGGCTCTGGCTCATCACTGATTACATGGTTCTACATCGCCGAAATCATCATGGGCCTGTTTATTTACATTAAGGCCCGCAACCCACTTGTCTTTGTCGGTATCGTTATGGCAATCATCTTTACCCGCATCGCCTTCAATATCGCGAGCTAAAAGATGAGTGGGGAAGGAGATAAATATAACTTCCCGGAAACAATGAACCAGCAGGTCCGCTATTTAGGCTTACCAATTGACGAATTAATTGTTACCGCACCCCTTCTACTTTTCGGGGTGCTTAACAATCTGTCACTTGAACTTGGTGTAATCGCGGGAATTCTCTGGTTCATAGTCAGATATCTGAAAAAAGGGCAGGGGTCGTACTGGTTACTTAATTTCTGTTACTGGCACCTGCCATCACTTTTATTCAAAGCAACCTTTCGCCAGATACCTGATTCAAGTTTCCGGCACTGGAGGGCATAGTTTTTCATGAAACTGAATATTAAAGGAGAGCGCGATAAACAACTCCGCTATGCGTTTATTGGTCTTTCAGCTTTAACTTTACTCATGGGCGCCGGGAATGTGCTGACAGGGTCACTGGCATGGTATTTCGCCACCACCCAGAAAACCATCACCACGCCGTTAACGTTTAACCGCCCATTCGCATCAGATTCAAAAAGTGTCGATGCCACCGGCCTGACACAGTTCGCCGCTTCCTTTATTTACTGGCGACTCAACGTCACCCCCGAAAACATCGACACCAACCAGAAAATGGTTCTTGGATTCGTCCCTTCCGCCGAACGGGACGTACTCAAGAAATCTCTGGATATTGAAGCTGAACGCATTAAGAAAGCGGGCATCACCACCCAGTTCGACACAAAAGAAATTCGCGTCATGGATGATGACTCCGTGCAGTACAGCGGGGTACTGAAATCCTCCACCACAAACGGCGCAATCATCACGCCACTGAAAGACCAGGAAAAAACCTACCGGCTGAAACTGAGCTATGACAATGGTGTGATTAACCTCCACAGCTTTGAAGAACTCAGGCCGGTATCTCCCACTAACTGACAGGACTGCCCATGAAATTTCGCATTTCACCGGCAGCTGCTGCTGTGTTTCTGGCAGCGGGATTATCTACCAGCGGCCTCCGGGCCGCTTCCGCACCCGCAGCCATTCCGTTTGAGAACGACGCCGCCTTTAACGTCACACTCAGCAACACCAACCCAAGCAAGGTTGTTGTAGACGGGGAACTCATTACCAGCATCAGCGGACCAACCGGTGCGTATGACCAGAGCCAGACCGAGGACGGAGCGCTTATCCTGTCTCCGCTTGTCGGCCAGAACTTCACCCTGTTTATCCAGACTGACCACGGCTCATCGCTGAGCCTGAACGTCAGGCCGCAGCCGGGTAACGGCAAAACACTGCGCTTCACCCCGATGTCACCACCACTTCGTAAGAACGACGATGCGAAGGCATGGGAAGAAGGGCAGACCTATGAAAAAACGCTGGTTGCGCTATCCCGCGCTGTAGTCAATGGTCAGGTGCCGGACGACTACCGGGAATACCCGGTCAGCCGCATTCCGGCTTACACACCCGCCAGTGATGTACGCCTGACGCCTGAACGCCAGTTTGTGGGCAACCACCTGCGGGTTGTTCGCTTCCGGATGAGCAACCCTGGCAGCATCACCCGCAGCCTCCGCGAGCGCGATTTCTGGCGTAAGGGCGTCCGGGCCGTAATGCTGTCACAGAATCAGCTCTACGCTGGCGGCGAAGGCTATGCCTGGATTGTGTTTTCAGATGACGGAGACGCCCGCCCATGACCATAAGCCTGAATGAAAACCTGAAAACCCGCCGCAAGCAACTGGCCATCCTGGCCGCTGTCATCATTGGCGGCGCAGCTGCAGCAGGCGGCGTAATGTGGTACGGGCAATACCAGCAAAAACAAAAGCAACCCGCACCGGTTGCAACACCAAACCTGACCGGCGTTGTGACCGCGACGTTTAACGAACAGGTCAACGATGCAGCGCTGGCGCAGCAGCAGGCAAAGACCTCCGCCCTTGAGCAAAGCCTTGCCACGCTTACTCAGCAGTTCGCGCAGAACAAGCTCAACACCGAACAAAAGCTGGCCGAAAAGGACGCTGAAATTCAGCGCCTGAGCGACCAGCTTACGAAAGCCCCCGGCAGCAACCAGACCACTGGCCAGCAGACACCACCCGCTGGACAGAACGGAACACCACTCCCCGGTCCTGTTGCTGCCGGCCAGGCCCGACCACCCGAATACACCGTAACCCCTTCAGGCACACCGGCCGCCACTGGTGTGAATATGGGGCAGGGCGCAGCGTTCTACCCGGGCGGCTCCGGCCAGCGTATGACAGGCGGTCTGTCGACAACAAAGTTCAGCTACGACAGCCTGAAGAAAAAGCCAACTAAATTACCCTGGATTCCTTCCGGCTCATTCTCTGATGCTGTTCTGATTGAGGGGGCTGACGCGAACGCCAGCGTCACCGGTCAGCAGAATACCAGTCCTGTAACCATCCGCCTGCAGGGCAACATTCAGATGCCCAACAACAAGGAGTTCAACGCTGACGGCTGCTTTATTGTGGGTGAGATGTGGGGCGATATCTCCAGCGAACGCGGAAACGTCCGCACCCAGTCCATCAGCTGCATCCTGAAAAACGGCAAGCACGTGGACATGGAGTTTCAGGGACATGTCAGCTTCCAGGGTAAAGGCGGCATTCGCGGCAAGCCCGTTATGCGAAACGGCATGATTGTCGGCTACGCCGGTGCAGCAGGCCTCCTGTCAGGTTTTGGTGGCGGAGGTACTCAATTTCCTGATGCATGGCACTATCGGGGTGGGGAAGTCGACGCTAATACGCTGGTTACTCGACTACATCCGCAAACGTGGTGACCGGGCCATCATCTACGACTCCGGCTGTACCTTTACCGAAACCCATTACAACCCGTCCACCGATTTCATCCTGAATGCCCACGACGAACGCTGTGCCAACTGGCAGATGTGGGGTGAGTGTATTGATGCAGTCGATTATGACAACCTGGCTGCCAGCCTCATTCCGGTGGAAGGGGAGTCCGATCCATTCTGGGTTTCAAGTTCACGGACCATCTGCGCTGACCTCGCTATACGTATGTCGGTTGACCTGACCGCGCAGCTGGCCGGTATTGCCGGCGCGAACGGTCGTGACGTGCAGGTGCTGGCCAGCTCTGCCGAGCGCGCCATTTCGCTGGCAAAATCCGACGATTTGCGTGAACGGATTATCAGCCGGCAGCATGTTCTGAGCGGTGATTTCCACCTTAAACCCCAGAGCACGCTGATTATCGAAGGGGCAGAGCGTCTGGGGCTAAAGGAGACGCTGGTTCTGCTGGGCGAAGCGCGCGCGCAGGACGCACAGCTGGTCTTTCTCGACAGTGCCGGACGGCAGGCGAACGGTAACGCCATGTCCGTTCTGGAGTCCGCGGGAGTTGCTCGCTCCCGCCGCACGGAGCCTGCGCCCGGGCTTGAGGCCGAAGTGGTCAGTATTCCGAACAAACGCGACCGTTACGAGGCACTGGCCAACCGGTTTGCAGAGCTGAGCGGAGGAACTGATAACGTCACCGCCGTCGTGGTCGGCAAACGTGAACAGGCGCAGCTGACGGGCCTGGTACGTGAGGCGCTGCAGAACGCAGGGCAGCTGGGGCGTGACGGCGTGGAGATAGAGGCCCGGCAGCCGGTGTGGCTCGACAGCAAAACGCGCCGCATGCCAGGTTCGTACCGTCCCGGCATGGTGCTTGAAGATCGCACGGACGCAAAAGAGCGTAAGTCCTATGTGATTGACCGGGTGCATGAGGACACGCGAGTCCTCTCGCTCATCGATGGGGATGGTGTGCTGACCCGGATGAAAATCGGTGATATCAGCGCTGACTGGCGTCTCTTCAGCCGTGAAACCCTCAGCGTGGCCACCGGCGAAAAACTGCTGTCCGTGGCGGGCGACCGCGAGCACAGCCTGAAGGCCAAAGATCGTCTTGAGGTGACCGGGATAAGTGAAAAGGGGATTGAGGTTAAACGGGGGGAAGACACACTGACGCTGCCAAAAGACCAGCCGCTCTATCTGTCACATGCTTACGTGACCGCGCCGGGCGGACGGGATAACGACACCGGCGTAGTGCTGGCCGCGCTCAACAGCCGCGACATATCGACCCAGACCATGAACTCGCTGGCACAGAGTGGCCACCGGGCGGAAGTGTTCACCGCCGAAGTGCAGGACCGGGCTGAAGCCCGGCTGCAGCGCATGAAGACCAATGCCTCTCCCGTGCAGCTGGTCAGAAACCTGAGCGGTCACCAGGACGTCAGTCAGGCGGTTGATTCACTGCATCACAGCGTCCGGACGGACGCGGGTCTGGCCGTGTGGCGTGCCATTAACGACCAGCGCACCGTGGTGATCAGCGAGCTTAAGCTGGCGACGGAAGCGCAGAAATATCATCCCGACCTCGAAGCCATCGGGAATGAAATTGGCGCGATGATTAAAAATGGCGAGCTGTTGTCCGTATCCGCAGGGGGAGAGCCGGTACTGGTGTCCCGGTCCACCTGGGAGATGGAGAAAGCCATTCTGCGCGTGGTGGAGGAAGGGAAAGGTACGCAGCAGCCGTTGCTGGAACAGGTACCGGAGGCCGTGCTGAACGGACTCACCGATGGCCAGAAAAAGTCGACCACCCTGGTGCTGGGTACCACGGATCAGTTTATCGGGATTCAGGGCTATGCCGGCGTGGGGAAAACCACGCAGCTGAAGGCGGTGATATCTGCACTGGAGACCCTACCGGTGGACGTTCGTCCGGTGATGACGGGGCTTGCTCCTACGCACCAGGCGGTGAAAGAAATGAGCGACGTCGGTGTGCGGGCGCAGACCATCAAATCCTTTGTCGTTGAGCATGACCAGGCGACGGCCGCAGGCGGGAAACCTGACTATAAAGGACAGGTGTTTCTTATCGATGAATCATCAATGGCAGGCAACCAGGATACGGCGGCATTGTTCCAGGCCATTGCCAGCGGCGGCGGACGTGCAGTCTCGATGGGGGATATCGACCAGTTTGAAGCGGTCGACGTGGGCGCGCCGTTTAAGCTGATGCAGGAGCGAAGCCCGATGGATGTGGCCATCATGAAGGAAATCGTCCGTCAGAAAGACATGCAGTTGCGCGGCGCCGTTCACGACATCATCGATAACCGGATCGATGCGGCCTTGCAGCGCATTGAAACCCAGCCGGCTGACCGTGTGGCGCGTAGCGCTTCAGCCGCGCTCCCGGAAAGTGCGATTCAGGAAACGGAGACGCCTGTTAACGACATCGTGGCGGACTGGAAGGACCGGACGCCGGAGGCGCGGTCCCGTACGCTCATCATTGCGCAGCTGAACGCCGACCGTAAAGCGATAAATGCCGGCATTCATGCCGCGCTTGCAGCGCGGGGAGAACTGGGGGAGAAGGCCATCAAGGTGCCTGTACTCGATAAAATCACCCATACGCGCCATGAGTTCAACAAAACAGAGGCCTGGGAAGCAGGGATGGTGGTTAAACGCGGTGACCGCTACCAGGATGTGGTGGCTGTTGACCGTAACGGCAGAACGGTGACGGTACGTGATGAGGAAGGGAAGATTGCTCTGATTTCACCGAAGGAGCTGATCACCGGTGACGTGCAGCTGTTTCGCCGCAGCGAGATGGAAGTCCGTTCCGGCGATCTGCTTAAGTTCACGGCGACCGATCGCGAACAGGGGCAGATGGCCAACCAGCGCTATACGGTGGAGTCGGTCAGCGAGGAGGGGAATATCCGTCTGAAAGGGGAGAACGGTCGCGTCACCATCAATCCGGAGAAGGTCCGGGCGCAGCAGCATATCGACTACGGCTGGGCCGTCACCGGCTACGGTGCACAGGGGGCCAGTAGCGATTATGTCATTGCGCTTGAGGGCACGAAAGACGGGCGTAAGGCACTGGCTTCCCGTCGTGCCTTCTACATTTCAACTTCCCGCGTCAAGGAGCACGTCCAGATTTACACCGACAAGAAAGCTGACTGGGTTAAGGCGATAAAAACACCGGAGCGTGATATCAAAACGGCGCACGATGCGCTGGCACCGGAAACGCAGCGCAAACAGGCGAAAGCCATCTGGGCAATGGGGCAGCCGGTGAATAAAACGGCCATCGGACGCGCCTGGGTGCGCCATCAGGGCATGCAGGAGGCGTCACTGACGGCAAAAATCATCCCGGCCACCCGGCGCTTTCCTGAACCGGCGCTGGCGCTGCCGGTGTATGACAACAATGGCAGGAGTGCGGGCCTGGCCCTGGTTTCCCTGGTTTCCAGCCCGGAAGGACGGATGACTCAGGGGGAGACACGAATGGTCATGACAGAGCGTGCCCGTGGCGCCGTGCTGCAGCGGAGTCAGTCCGGAAACACGATTGTGGCCAGCGACCTGACGGCTGCACTCGATGCAGTACGAAATCATCCAAAGGACGGCGTGGTCTGGCAGACCGGTGATGAACCGCCTTCAGCATGGCTGCTTAAGGTAAGCGGTGGGACAAAACAGGATGTGTCACCGGGTATTGTCTCCACGCTGACGGACGAACAGAACGTACAGCAGCTGCGCGAGCAAATGCTGGCAGACCAGGTTCGCAATGAAGAAGCCGGACGGAGCAAGCAGCCGGAGTCGTTGCTGGCGGAAGTTCCACAGGAAGAGGTGATCAGACTGAAACCGGAAGACATTAACCCGCGTAAACCGGAACCACTCAACCCGGATGCGGATGTGATCGCCAGGGTAAGAGGTGAGGAAAACACCGATGGACAGGAAATGAAAGCCGCTGCAGGCGTCAGAAGCGAGCTGGAAGGTGCTGACAAGACCGCCGGTGAACAGTCGCGGGCATCGCGTGTGATTGCAGATCTGGCAAACGCTGAACGCGACATGCTCAGGGCGGCAGAAAATATTGAACGCGGCCGCATGCCGGAGCGTGAAGAACAGACCCTCACCCGAACCATTCAGAAAGAACGTTAATCCCCCTTTTAATCATGAGAATCAGACAATGAAAGCAAACAAATTAGCCGCATTAATAGTTACAACATACATTGGCTTTATTTCAACGGCGCACGCTTCGGCCCCTCAGCCGGTATTCAGCCCGGAGCAGGAGGCGCGTATAGGCGAAATCACTGCCGGCTATCTGGTATCTCACCCGGAGATTCTGGTGACCGTCAGTAATAAGCTGCAGGAACAGCAGGAGGCTCGTAAGCAGAAGATGTTTGCACTCAACGTGATGGAGAATCAGGCGAACCTTCTGCATGATCCGGACACTCCGGCTTACGGGCCTGATAATGCAAAGGTCGCGGTGATTGAATTCTTTGATTACCAGTGCGTGTTCTGCAGCCGTTTCGCGCCGGAGCTGGAGAAGGTCATGAAAGCGCAGCCGGACGTCCGCTACCTCTTTAAGGAGTGGCCAATATTTGGTGGTCGCTGGGAAGCTTCACTTCAGGCTGCACAGCAGGGGCTGACGGTCTGGCAACAGAAAGGGCCGCAGGCCTATGTCACCTATCACAATGCCATCTACGCCACCGGCCATAATGAAGGCAAACTGACGGCGCAGGATATTCACGGGGCAGCGTCAAAAGCGGGGCTGGCCGTCCCAGCTCCTGGCGACCATACCGCGTCCCTTGAGAAAAACAGTAACCTGGCTGAGGCGCTGGGACTCACCGGAACGCCGGGGATCATCGTCATGCCCGTTAGCGGAGCGACTCCTGACACCATCACGGTTTTCCCGGAAGCCGTTACCGATGACAGGTTGTTGTCTGCCATCCATAAAGCCAACTTGGATAAATGATGTGCGTTGAAGACGATCTCAAACCAGAAATCTAATCAGCACATTTTATATCGATAACAGGACATAATAAAAAGCCCAGCATATAGCTGGGCTTTTTATATCATCGCATGAGGTCTGGTTACCTCATGATCATAATTACTATACAGCCGACTGTTGGTCTTGCTGTTTACGTTTGGCGTCAAGCGCCTGCAACTCACGGATCGATAAGAACATAAAGCAGGTTCCGTATTCATCCGGAGTGTCTTCAACCAATGTAAAACGATGCCGCTCGTAAAACTTCACAACATCTTCCTTAGCATCAAGGACAACACCCTTGACGTCATTGGCAATTGAAGCAACATCAAGTGCATGGTCCAGAGCCACACCAAGCAACTGCTTACCCCAGCCGTCTTTTTGATACTCTTTAGTAACGGCAATCATAGATATCTTTACTACGGGCACTGCCTTAGGAAGCGAGTAGGGAAACGCGTCCCCAGGCAGTTCGTCCTTTCCCGTAAGATGGAGATGAACGCTGACAAATCCTGCAATCCGTTCTTCTTTATTGGGGTCAAGAAGAACAAAGATTTTTTTGTTGTCGCGTTCACCGTCTCGCTTAAGGTTACTTTTAACGTAGTCATTAATAACCTTATCTCCACAATCAAAATCTTTAACCCCTTTGTAAGAACTGCCTTTCTTAAAGGCTTCAATTACAAAGGGTTTTGGTTCAGTATTACCTTGTAACATAGCGGCGTTTCTCCACCATTAGCCGCTCCAGCTCATCATCCTTGTCCGTGACAGGCGCATCAATTAGTGCGTTCAGTTTGTTCCACGCTTCCTCTGTCAGCAAACGCATGCGTTGTTTTTCAAGCGTTTTCTGTGCTAGTTCAGTGGCAGCCAAAACAATAAACGAACTCATATCAACTCCCATTAAGGAAGAAGCGGAACGTACTTTTTCTTTGAAATCCGAAGTTGTTCTCAACTCCAGGCGTGTATTTTTAACTTCTGAAGTAGGAAAAATACCTACTTCTTTTTCATTGAGCGCGGTGGCCGAAGCCAAACCTTCAGAACCACCACGTAAGTGGTTGTTTCTCATAATATAAACCTTATAGAAAAATAAAAATGTAGTGAGCCTCCTTAACGTTTATGAGTATCTTCGGTGCCTGCAGAAAGATGTTGCGGGCCGGTTTATTTTGGATTCATCTAAATCTGTAAAAAGCTCTCTATTCAAAATGTTTGCACGGATTGTGTATGAGGACATGTTTGGATTCCTTAAGTAGATTGATCGTTTTCTAATACAAGTCATTGAATTAATTATAAATATGAATTTAATTAAAATTTAACGTTTCTGGTACGTACAATGTACGGTTTTAAAGATACAGGTTAAAAATGAATCTGTCAAACGTCCGGACAATGCCCGTACGTTAGATGGGCGATGATTACACCTGTCCCTTTTTCCGGGAGCACCCAGAAAACTGTTGAGATATTAGAGGCCTGATGTTCTATTTTGACAAAACTAAGAAACTGCCCTCAGATGCCAGGTACATCTTCAAGGGGGAGTTTGAAGTACATTAAGCCTGTTTTTATAGAGGTTTGCTGGAACAGGGCGACTATTAATGGAAAAGCGTGATGAACATCAGGCGGTCAAGTGAGTTTTGATAAAAGGATCTTAAGGTGAAATTTTTACACAAATTGAATATTACAGTGTCTGATATCCTCTCACTCTTGGCATTAGTGATTTCAGGTGTGGCCGCGTACTTCACCATTCAGGCTGATTTCCGCTCACAAAACACCGACAGGCAGGTATCTCTGGTGGTCATGGAATCCATAGGGGATAAGTTAAAGCGCTATGCTGAAAATGCTAATTCTTCGTATCGCCTGCTGCGCGCGTACAGGGAAATGGCGTTTGAATACCCTGAAAAACAGGTCACCTCAGAGAAACTTACTCTCGAATATCTTGAAAAACAAAGTACGCGGGATGTCACATTTTCCGAGGACCTGCTGCTCTCGCTGGCAAAGAGTGAAAGTGAAACTGCACAGAAAATTGCCCGCTGCTATTCGCAATACGAAAGTACAGTTAATGATGCAAAACAGTTTTCCGGCACAACACCTGAGACGCTGACTATTCCACAACACATGACGCTTGCAGTCATGTTGTCCCGCTTCAAAAAAGTCAGTGATGCCTGTGAAGACGCGGACAAAAGTTTGTCGCTGCATATTGCCTCACAGGCTCCCATCCGGGGGACGCTTGGTGAGCTGGAAGAAGCTCAGGTATTGGTGCTTGAAGGAATGTTCCATCCCAGCAGCGGAAAAAGGATTGTATCATCCCAAAATGGGCATGAGGGACATTAGCTTCGGGCATGACATTCGCGCAAGGTCGAGTGAAAACACGGAAGAATATAATACTGTCCGAACGTCTTCATTCCGGCGGTGCAGCTACAACCACAACGGCATCTGGCCAGTGTCAGAAAACCACCGACCATCCACAGATCCAAACCACCCCCGTTTCAGAAGGGAAAGCAGGATGGTCGGCGGCCTCACTTTATCGCAAACCCTGCCGCGGTGCCACAGGCATTGTAGCCCGGACGGGGTCCGGCATATCATCATGTTAAGTTAATATGATATTAACTTAACATGATGACCTCCAGATATCCTGTGCCGTGTCAGATCAGGTCCAAGCGATCGCGGGCCGTGCGAAGGCGCGCTTCGCCGCGGCGATCGTACTGCTGGGTGGTGGTGACGCTGGCGTGGCCCATCGCATCCTTCACGGTAATCAGGTCTTCACCGTTATCCAGCATGGCCGTCGCAAAGGTTCTCCTCAAATCGTGCGGCGCGCATTTTGCAATCCCGGCCTGGCGCTGGCGGACCTGCAGGACATGGTACACCGCCTGGTCAGTCAGGCGGTCACTGGTCAAAGTGTCAAAGCGGCGGATACGGGTGAACAGCGGCCCGTCTTTTTCCCCGCGCACGTCGCCGATCCACATTCTGAGGCGCTGCCAGGTGCCGGCCGGCATGTAGGCCAGCCGTTCCCTGTTCCCCTTGCCCAGCACCCTGAGCGCCCGCTCATCTGTGACAACGTCACTCAAATCCAGCCCCACGGCCTCCGAGCGGCGCAGGCCGCAGCCGAGTATGACTGCCAGCATCGCCGCATCTCGGAAACCGATACTGGAATCATCGGCCTCGCAGGCAGCAAAGAGCCCGCGGATCTCATCCGGCGGCAGGGCCCGGCCGCGCGGAAGTCGGCTGCCGCGCATGTTACGCACCGCCCGGATGTGCTGGAAGCTCTCGACGTCCATCAGCCTCAGCATCCAGGCTTCCTTCGCCACGCCCTTCAGTGCCGAAAGATAGGTGTTGACCGTGGCGGTGGCCCGGCCGGTGTCGCGCAGCAGCTCGGTCACGGCCATCACGTGATGGCGCCGCAGGCTGCCCCAGTTGCAGGACTCCAGGGACGCGGCGCCGAGCATGCCGGAAACAATGCTCAGGAACGAGGCCATGGTCTGCCGGCTGCGGGGGGAATTGAGGGAAAGCAGGTAGGCCCGGGCCGGGCTGACCGGAGCATTATCACCGGCCAGCGCCGGCAAAAACGCCTCACCGGGTGACATGACGGCTGCGGGCAGGCTCAGCTCAGGTTCGTCGTCGGGCATCAGGCTCATGTCGGGCTCCGTCCGGGCCGGAAAGCGTCCGGCGCGCTGCGTGAAAAATCGGGGAATAGTATATGCCAAAGCGTACTGCAGAGAGTCTACTTTTTCAAAGGTACATTTTAATAAGTAGAATAATTGATGATTTCCGCCAAACCTCCTGCTATAAATGTGTATATTACTGATATATAATTTAAAAATGTTAATTTATACATAGCAATGAAAATGAGTAGGGTTAAGAAATGATACATGTAATGAACTATCAGTTTGTTGTATTCTTTAATCAACATATTGTCAGGCCGGATACTTTTTTTAATCTTTTAAATGAAGGGATAGGAAACTTATTTGACCGTATGCCACAAATAATACCGTTACCTACTGAGGTCCCACCTGAGATTCCAAGGGTAACTGCCACTAATTCAAGTGACACATACTTAATGAATGTTTCACTGAACAGATTTGACTTCACGATGAATGTTGCTGATTCTAAATTCAAAGAAGATGAAGCAATGAGTGATTTTATATTGAAGTTAAAACTTATTGTTAAAAATATACCCAATAATTATGAAATTAATAGAATTGGTATGGTTGGAAACTATTTTGAACTTGAAAAAAACCCTGCAACAGCACTTGCAAAAAAACTCTCCCGTAAAGATTTAGGTTTAGTAAATGAATTTAATTACCGATTTAATAAGGTAAACCAGGAGTTCGGGTTTGATTTCAACCATATCTATTCATTTGGGAATGCTATAATCAATACCAGAGGGGTAGATGCTGAAGCTATTTTTATTCAGAAGGATATTAATAATAATCCAACTGATGAAGTTTTCAAAAAAGAACTAATATCAGATATTTTAATGAAAAAGATAAAGGAGTTGACTCCTGAAAGTTTAGGAGGGATCTATTGATGGCAGCCCAGCAGAAACCTTCATCATCTAGTACCCTTTTTGGGGGGCCTCAAATTAACACAGGTAGTTCATCTGTGTTACAAATTGATGCCGCGTGGATGGCATTTGAAAAGATGCTTGAGAAAAGGCTTGAGGAACTAAAACCTAAAAGCCCTTCGCAAATTAAGGCAAGTGGAGATAGTCGCAATAAAACAATTGTGATTTCTGCATTGGTTTGCATACTTGCTTTAATAATTATATACATCGGGGCCATTTACATTATAAACTCGCAGGCAGGCAAAGAGTTCACATCCTCGCTTATGCCTGTGATAACAGCGATCATCAGTGGGGTATTGGGTTATCTATCGGGAGAAAAATCCTCAAAATAATTAACTTTAGGCCGCCAATATGTATAAGGCGGCCTAAAATCCTTTGGGAACAAAAATTATTTACTGAATAAACTCTGAACATTTGAGTCGCAAACATCGAATTCCTCATTAGCATAATGTCATGGCGCTCATCAATCTGATTTGAATGAACTGGAAAGAATGGTGTTTACTTCTTTATTTTTTTGAGAACTAAAAAATATTACAGTGTCTCTATATTTTTCAGAACTCTCTATTTTTAGGCGGAACTTAATGTTAAAGTCTTGCATACTCATGCCAGGAATGATTTTTCGACTTATTTGTATTTTTTTACTTTGCATTGAAGGTATAAGCGAATTGCTTGTTTTCCCTTCATATGCAAAATACTTTTGATTCAAAGACTCGTTTAGCTTGACATATTTTTCGTAGTCAGAATAAATAAACTTATCAAAAATAGCATTGTATTCTTTAGTGTAACTGTCTTCATTTCTTGGGATGAATGAAATATTCACAATCAAGTCCAGCTTTTCCCGGGCCTGCGTGGGGCCAAAATCGCGGTAGCGTTCTCGTATGATACTCAGTGCTTGGTCAGTAAATGACGCAGGCAACAGGCGATTACCAGTGCAACCGCGACTCAGGTTGTTCATTCCAAGCGGCCCGGACTGACTATAACGTTTCAGCAGACGGCTGCAATGACGTGGCGTGATGCCGAGCATCTCCGCAGCCTGAGCGGGTCGTAAATTACGTTCTATGACATCCTGAAGGATTTTGAGGCGGTTGATTTCTTTCACGGTGAACATCCCGGCGTCATATATAGCCATAGAAAACTCCTCATCAGGAAAAGTGAGTGGTTGACCAGATATACAGATTCGAAAACGATAGCCTGGACATTCCAATGAGCCACAAATAGACATTAGCATTGAGCCATTACAACTCTAGTGCGCATAACAAAGATTATGTTAAACCAATTGTTTATACTCTTTAATATCAATGCTTTAGTGTAATACGCATCCCTTTCTTGCCAATGAATCTATTGCGGCAGCTTGAGAAACAGAGTCCGTTCCTGGGTTTGCGATGCCTTAAAACCATGATGAAGATAAAACCCTTTGGCTTTTTCTGTCAGCGCATGAACCATAATTGCACGAACGCCTATATTTTCAGCCACACGATAACAGCGCAATACTGCATCGTGCAGTAAATCAGCCCCCAGCCCTTGTCCACGGAATGAGACATCGACAGCCAGGCGAGCAAGTATGATTACCGGGATTGGATCTGGCATATTGCGCCTGAGACTTCCCGTCGCTTCCACATGGTTAACACTGCCTGTGGCCAGGGAGTAAAAACCGGCAACCTGTTTGGTGCTAGTTTTACAAACAACGAACGTTCTTGCGGCACCAAGAGCCTGATTTTTTAACCCTCGCTGTTTAAGCCAGTCATCGAGAACGGCCTCCCCGCTGACGAACTCAGCCAGTTGATGTGAGCTGGATAAAGGTTCCGGTGCTGTTACACGTCCCACTGAGGTTTCCTTGCCAGCAGTTTATTGATGGCAGCGTCATCCGCAACTGGCGCATCGAGCATATCGATAAACTCTGCATACTGCTCATCATTAAAATTAAATACACGCCGATCAAGGATCACATTCTCCGCAGCCTGGCATGCCATTTCCAGAATGAAGTCCGTACGTGATTTATGAAGTATCTCTGCAGCAGCATCGATGAGTGCTCTTTGAGATTCTTTGGCTCTGAGATTGAGCTGAACATCTGATTTCATCATTGCACCTCTTGTATAGCAATTGCTTTACAAGCTTAACACAGGAATAGTGTATAGCAAATGCTATACACATTTTTTCACTGTAGATATAAGCCGAAAGCATCACAGTGTAACGACCTGAGTTAAATGCCCTGAACGCAGATTTCTCTTCTCTCGGCTGGTTTCCCAGATTACACATAATGCCCTGACATTTCAGCGATCTCTGTCGGTTAAAAATATCTTAAGGACAATATGCTCGCGCCGATGGATGGTAATCTGGCCTAACATCTGGAAAATTAACTTACGAGAAGGTAGTATTTGGAGCGTCAGCAATCGTCTTGTGGTGGGACAGATTGTTGATTCAGATTACTTTTGTGACCTAATTCAAACTGACGGTTTGACTGCTTTGTGGTGAGGCAGGTTGGAGACAAAGATGGTTTTACGGAAGAAATGCGGACTTCCGGAAACAAACAGGGACAGGACGTGTCCGTTAAAACGTTCAGGAGCAGGTAACGGGATTTCCCGGAGCCTGAATGCACAAACCCCCCGATAACTGTCATCATCTTGGCGGAAGACACAGGTATCAGGGGGTCCAAAAGCAGGCGCGTTGCCTGTGAAGGATTATAACGCATGCACCACATAACACAACACCCGGCCGCCATAAGAACAGGCCGCCGTGAATGACAATCAGATTTCTGTTCACTGGTCAGATCTACCGAAAGATGAGCTAACCCGTTTCTGGCAGGATGTCGATGCCGGCACTCAGGGTAATTTCCTCATTGCACCGGTCAAAAAACTGACCCGCCGCAAACGCGGTGAGCATTCCACAAAAGCCAAATGTGAGAACCCGGCCTGGTATCGCCCGGAGCATTATAAAAAGCTCTCCGGACAGCTCGGTTATGCCTACAATCGCCTGGTGAAAAAAGACAATGAAACCGGGCAGGTCAGCCTGCGCATGCATGTTTCTCGTCACCCTCTCTATGTCGCCGGCCGCCGTAAAGCGGGACGTAAATATGGCTTCCGTCCGGAACGTCAGCGCCTGCTCGATGCGCTCTGGCCAGTGCTCATCAGCTTCTGTGATGCCGGCAAGCATACTGTCGGCATGTGTATCTCCCGTCTTGCAAAAGAGCTGAGTGCAAAGGACGCCAAAGGCAATGTCATTCCGGAAACGGAGGTGACGGTGTCACGCCTTTCACGGCTTATTGAGGAACAGGTACGGTTTGGCGTTCTTGGCCTTGCGGAAGAACGCACCTGGGATCGTGAATCCCGCTCCTGGCTGCCAACGTATGTCTATATCACCCCCGTGGGATTTCAGATGCTGGGCGTCGATATGGACAAGCTGTTTAAAGAGCAGGAAAAGAAGCTCCGCCAGAGCGCCGAGCGTGAGCAGCTGATCCGGGAAGGGGTGATGAGCGAACATGATGATGTTCAGCCCCATTCCGCGCGGAAATGCTGGTCCGGCCGTAAGCGCCGGGAGGCACTCGTTTACCGTCGGAAAAAAGGCGCGGAGCGTAAACGTGCCAACAATCTGATTAAGCTGCCGGCAGATGAACGACTCCATGCAATGTCTGAATGGATTTACCGCACCCTGCCGCCTGACGAAGCGTACTGGTGCACATCTGAGCGCCTGAAGGCTCTGGCCATCCAGCATCTTTACCAGCTGGATCTGGCGCTTTCTCCACCTGACTAGTCACAGACGAAACAACAGTTTTTCTGTTTACAGGCCCCTCACCGGGGCTTTTCGTGCTGGTTTTTTTCGGCCATTCTGCTCATTTTTCAACCTTTACTCCTTTCTCCTTCCGGTCACCATGACGTTCTGCCGGTCGTTATGGTCCGCAATGGCCACCGTCTCTTTTTTTTACACAGAAATTCGCAAACGAATAAGTGAAGTAACCCGGAAATGAATAAAAGACATTCCGCAAAATAGTCTTACTTCACCGTTTTTATCTCTCTGTTCATTACATTCCAGAGTAGATCTTTGTCTTCGGCCACTCTGTGGATAACGTAAAATGCCTTCGCATGCACCTGCCTCACGGCCGCGCGCTCAGAACGAAATCAAAAGTACCTCCCGTCGCAGGCGCCGGGCCCCGTCCTGGCCAGAACCCGACACTGCATATTTACCTGACCCCTGCTAAACCGACGCCGCCCCGGCCCGAAGGGCCGGAACACCCTCGCTTTAAGAGGGATGTTGTAACTAGAGGTAAGAGCTGCTGCAGTTAGCGTCGCGGCAAGCCAGCTGTACACGCTCGTAAGCGCCTCACGGCGCTAACGCGGAGATACAGCCCGTCAGCGGCCTCTGGCCTCGACGTGCTAACTCCGACCGCGCACATCCTACCAGGCGTGGCGGTTAACGGGTATGGCTTTGCAGGGTAAGGGATGGGACAGGCAGAACTTTTCAAACCGCAGCGGCTTACGCCGGTCACGGCGCCCGTCGACTTTCTCTCCCTGTCTGGCCTCAGCTGGCGCCTCCATGCCGCGATGCGGCCTAGTGAGTTCTGCAGGGCAGCGTGCCCTTTTTTTGTTGTCAAAACTCGTTTCGGGAATATGCTTTCAGAAACATATAAGCGAGGCGATAAAATGGACACGTTGCTTTTACCCGGCCAGAATCCCCGTGCCTGGGCCGAAACCATGATAAACCTTGAGGCCCGGAAACTGGTGAATACGGCCAACACGGTGGCGGCTATGCATCTCCAGGATGGTTTTATCCGGATTCAGTTTGTGGATGAGATCAGGGCATTCATCATGGCCCAATTTGAGGCCGCGCGCCGGGCGAAAACGGATGATGACTGTATGGCCTGTCTGCGGGCCTTACGGGCTGAAAATACCAGCCTGCTGGAGCAGTCCCGATCGCTCAAAACCGGCTATGCAAAACTCTATGCTGAGGTGAAGGTTGTCCGGGACGAGAACAAAATTGTGGGCTACATCATTTCAGCGGTCGACGTCGTGGTGGCCGGTGCGGCCATCTTTGGTGGGATCGTCATGATGTCCTCAATGACGCCGGTGGGCGTGGTGGCCGGCGCGGTGATTGTCGTAAATGGCTTTAACACGATTTCACGGGAAGCCGCGCACAACCTCCTCGGTGATAAGCAGACGGAGGGAATATTCGCTGACGGCTCGATGGAGATCGCTGAATTTCTGGGCTTCAGCCGGCAGCAGGGGCTGGGGACGTATAAGGCTGTCACACTCTTCAGCGAAGTCTACGGCGCGTATGGCCTGAGGCTGAAACCCGAAGCACAACGGCTGTGGTACTGGACCAGGCCAGATTTCTTCAGGAAAGTATCCGGCACGCCCCGTTCCGTAATGGCGCTTAAAATTGCGGGATGGGGGGTTAAAGCCAAAGTGGCGCTTGATTTACTGACTATTGAGCCTTCCGGGAAATAGTTTTCTGCAGGCGGAAAGCTTTCCAGCCCAGCGCAGGTGGAAAGGTCACCCAGGCAATGATCAGGACAACAAGGGAACTCATGCCCCCGGAAAGAATGTGTGTCCGGCTGCCGGCGATGAGGGTGACCAGCATAACCAGAACCAGCGCGACCGTGATCCATGCCGACACCCGGAAGCGCCGTGAGAGCGCTTCGATGAGATGCTGCATGGTGCCTCCGCCTGCTGCAAGCCGGCCCTGTAAGTTGTCCACTTCGCTCTTGCTGAAACCTGCCTCAAGCAGGTCTTTCTCACTGATAGCCATTACGTCCTCCCTAATCAGGCGAAAGTATACTGTATCAGACCAATAATCCCCAGGTGGCCAGCGTAAGCATAGTAAAAGAAATTACGCGGCATGAAACGCTGGCGGCCTTCCGGACAGATTTCCCTGCAGAAACAAACCACCACCAGGGGGAATACCAGAGTAGGCAGCGTGGCCAGTAATAATGTTTCTGCGGGCATATCCAGGAGATGCGATAACCCGTTTAAACAAATCTGTGACAGCACGGCAGTGATGGCTGCCAGCCGCTGCACTCCGGGTGTATCGCTGCCAGAAACCGTTGCCATACTGATGGCCAGCGTTATTCCTGCCAGCCCGTAGCTTGCCGGCTGCAGTGGCCAAATCATGAGGGCCAGGAGCAGATATCCGGCGAGCATTCCTTTCCGGCCGTGCCGGTACTGCAGGGCAAGCAGCTGCGTGACGCCGGCAAACACGAACAGAATGTTCAGGGCCCACCAGGGCTGGTGATGGCAGAAGGCCAGGCTGAACATCGGCTGCGTGATGACTGCCCAGACCCACAGACGACTGGCTCTCTTCTGCAGTCGTTCCGGGGTACGCTGTACGTTCATCGCCCATATAAGCGTGAACAGGGGGAAGGCCATCCGGCCAAGCGCATACATCACCGGCCAGGCTGGCGACAGAAACACCGTATTGGTGTGGTCGATAATCATGGCCAGAAGTGCGAGAAGCTTGACCATATCGAGAGCAGCGGGACTGAGCTGGCTGGCGTTCCGGATAGTGGGAAGAACGTCGGGTACTGAACGATTCATGCTGTATATTCCCCTGGCGACACGCGGTTAACAGCCAGCCCTGAACATAATGCCAGAATGCCCTGCCGGTTTGCGTTGTGACCCTGACCCTGAGTTTCTCCAGAATCTTGCGCACCGCAAATTCTGATTTATCACGCAGCACGCGCATTGCACCTGCCACATCCTTATTCTGAATACAGATATTTAAAAAATGAAAATCGTTCATCACTCTCCCTTCCTTACTATATATATCGGCAAAGATATTGATATATTTAGATTAAGGAGTGTAATTGGTTATTATTTTACCATATTTTGCAGGGGCAGATGTTTTATAATTATAAAATATGCTGCTGCAAAATAACTTCATATACATCTCAACCAAAAACCGGTTATACCTGGCTGATATCCGAAGAGGGAGCTGGATGAAGCTTTGCATAATCTTCTCGAAGCGATTTTGCCGCGGGTTTCCAAGCTTTCGCCCACTCATCATCCATTCTTCCTACACCTACAATCTTCAGTGCGACAGCATAGGGAGTACGCCCTTGCTGCTTTGAAAGCCACAGGATGTGATCATCAATTCTGTCATCAGGTAAATCGTCGATAATGGAATGGATAACATCGAGGTCCTCTGGCAGCCACGGCTTTCCTGTACGGGGAAACACCAGGTCCGGTTCGCGCGGTTTCTTTAACTTCTCGTTTTTAGCGATCTGCCTGGCTTCTTTCTCCGCAGAAACGAGTCGTAGTCGCTCCTTAAGCCCACCCAGTGTGGCAACCGTTTTAATTAAATTTTCTCGCTGTTCGCGAGTAATACTTTGCTCATCGCAGATAAGGTCGTTCAGGGTATCTATGAGTGTATCCACACGATTTTCTGTTAATTTCATTTCCAGCTCTCGCTTAAGGCTATAACTCAGCATTCTATTAGATATCTATCCGATTTCGCATCCCTGTTGATCTCTTAAATACAGTCCATAGTCTCGATCACTAAGCAGGCAATCCTGATGTAAAAATAATATACTGATGTAAGAACAAATCTTACATCAAGAAACGGAGGGGTTATGGCACGTACGATGACGGTGGACGTGGGTGAAAAGCTGCGCGAATTTATCGATTCTCTGGTTAAAGCCGGTGATTACCGTACACAGAGCGAGGTCATGCGCGACGCGCTGCGGCTGCTGCGCGAAAAGCAGGCTGAATCCCGTCTTCAGGAACTGCGCGATCTGCTGGCCGAAGGGATAAGCAGCGGCAAGGCGAAACCATGGAACAAGGATGCATTCCTGAATAATGCCAGGGCCAGGGTGGTAAATGAAAGAGATTGAGCTGACTCCCAAAGCAGATGTCAGGGACGATTCCTTCTAAATGAAGGATTGTGTGGCACCGTCCCTTCCTGACTCACGAGATAACATCCGTTTCATCCTTATCGTAAATATTGAAATTATTGAATTCAGAATCAACAAGTTACAACTGTCGTATGCTTCGCAACCTCGGCAATACCGTCTTTATCAGCAATATCATTCGTTATCAGCGCGGTAATCTCAGACCAGTCGCAGATCTTAAATAAGCTACTTCGTTGGAATTTAGTATAATCGCCCAGGATATATTTCTTCTCGGAATGGGCAATGATCGTTCGATCCAGAAAGGCATCCGAGGAGGACGGAGTTGATGGACCTGTCATATTGTTGAAGCCATCAGTGCCGATGAAGCAGAGATCAACGTTAATATCATTAATCATTGACACAGCCCACCCACCAAAGACAGAAGAGCTTTTCTTCCTCAGTTCTCCGCCGAACAAAAAGACCTGGTTTTCTGACTCGATCAGCACGCTGGCCACGGGCAAAGAATCGGTAAAAATTTTAAAGCCAGATTTCATGCACAACAAATTGGCCAGTTCATAGTTAGAACTCCCGGTACCAATGATCATTGAGCTATTGGGGGGGATAAATTCCAGAGCTTTTCTGGCTATGGCTTGTTTGAAAGTACTGTTTTCCTTTTCCCTGACCTGGAAAGGATGCTCGACAGCGCCCTGTTTTAATGTCGCCCCTCCGTGGCTTTTAACCAGCAGACCTTTTTTTTCAAGATGGGTGAGATCTTTACGGATGGTTTCATAAGTGACCTCATACTTTTTGGCAAGGTCGCTAACATAAACGGTACCCGCCGAAATAATCTCTTCAAGGATCAACTTTCTCCTTTCTTCAACCAGGTACATCCTTCCCCCTATAACCTTTCAACTCAATGTAATGAAGCGAATCATAGCACATAAGATGCAAACTAAAACAAACCAAAGGGAAAGATGAGTAGCCAGAGTTCTGGGAACTGTCGTTCGTGAGAACAAGGGTTAAATTCATTAAAACTCATTAAAATCAGATGATTAATAAATTTACATCAATTTACATCAACACAGCCGGTAAATCTCTCCCTCCTGTATAACACCATTAAATTGGCTAATATTAGCTTTTGTTGGTTTTTAATTCAATATAAATCAATAAGTTATAAATTTTGTGATTTTGATCTCAGTTGACAACCAATATATACCAACATCATACTTGGCTTAAGTTCTTAATGACAGGTTGTTTGAGATGAAAACGAAAATTGCAATCGCATGTGATGATGTTGGATTTGATCGTAAGGAGGAAATTAAAAAGTATCTCGAAGAAGAGAAAAATGCCGAGGTCGTGTACGATCCCGTGAAACGCAAAGAAGACGGTTTCAACAATTTCGCTCGTCTTGCGGATGAAATGGCAGGTGTGATTCAGCGGGACGAATGCCGCCTCGGTATCTACATTTGCGGTACCGGAATTGGCTTTACATGCCAGATAAATAAGCACTGGGGGATCCGTGCTGTCGCCGTCACCAATCCCTACTCGGCCAAGCGAGCAAGACTCAGTAACAATGCACAGGTGATTGGACTTGGCTGCAGAGTTAATGATCTTGAATACACAAAAATGATCGTTGATGCCTGGTATGACAACGCGTTCGACTTTGCAACTGCAAGGGAAAATTCCAAAAAGAATCTACTGGAAGCAGAACGGAGTGACAACGCATTACTGACGAAACCTGAAGATGTTCGATGGAATATGGGTTTCAGACCAGATGATGAGAAATCTGAGGGCTAAAAAATGGAACTGATCACACAGTTTATCAATGACCTGGGTAATTTTATTTTTATACCGGTCATCTTCCTTATTCTGATGAAACTTCTGGGGCGCCCCCTGTCAGAGTGTATATCATCAGCCATTAAAGTCGGCATCGGCTTTATTGCATTAACCATGACCATCAAGCTGATGCTTGAAAAAATGCAGCCAGCGGTTACGGGACTTGCTGAGGCTACCGGTTCCTCACTGAGCGCCATTGACGTTGGTGGCGCAGCCACCGCCGTAATGGGTTTTGGCTCAAACATGGGGGCGATAATTATTCCTCTGTGCGTTGCCGTGAATATTGCCATGTTGGTGGCCCGTCTAACGGACTGTGTAAACGTTGACGTGTTTAATCTTCATCAGAATGCCTCTATGGGAGCGATCGTTGGGGTTTATTCCGGCAGCTTCCTTTATGGTGTTCTTACGGCTGCATTGTTCCATGTCTGGGCACTTATTGCGGCTGACCTGGGTGCCAAAAACAACGAGAAATTCTTCAACCTGCCAAAAGGCGTTGCCATCTCCCATCCGGTTGCAAATACCTATTTGCTTTTCGCTTATCCGTTTAACTGGATCTACGATCGCATACCTGGGTTCCGTAATCTGAACGTTACAGCGGAAAGCATTCAGAAACGCTTTGGTATCCTGGGCGATCCGACCATGGTTGGTTTCATTATTGGTATTCTTCTTGGCTTCTGTGGTTATGGTTGGGAATCTCCGTATCACACCATTATCGCCAGCCTGCAGCTGGGTATGTACCTTGCCGCAGTGATGCTCCTGCTGCCACGCATGACCTCAATCATGATGGAAGGTCTGGTTCCGTTGTCCAACGTGGCGCGTAAGAAACTGGTTAAACGTTTCCCGGATCGTGAGATCACTGTCGGGATGGATACCGCGTTGATTGTTGGTCATCCTTCAGTTATTGCGCCTGCACTGCTGCTGATCCCGGTCATTGTTATCCTCGCCGTTGTTCTTCCTGGCAACCGCGTGATGCCACTGGGGGACCTCTCACAGTTCGTATTCTTTATTGCCTGTATGGTGCCTGTTTTTAATGGCAACATTATTAGAACCTGGGTGACCTCCATCATCCTGTTTGGCAGCGGCTTATACATCGCTTCCTGGATGGCTCCGGCAACGAATGAAGTGTTCCAGAAATTCGGCACAAATCCTGATGCCAGCGTGATGTACTCATCGCTTAACCCGTCAGCTAACCCGTTCACCGGCCTTTTTGCTGGCCTCAGCCATGTTGGTATCGCAGGCTATGCTCTCGCCGCTGTGTTGTTGTTGTCCGTAGGCTACTTACTCAAACAGAAAGCGCGCCGTCAGTTGAAAACTGAGGCAGAAAAAACGGCTTAAAACCTCAGAAGGTACCTGAAAATGAAAAAGATTTTAGTTGTATGCGGAAACGGTATTGCCTCCTCTTCCATTATGGTTTCTGTCCTGCAGGACTATCTGAAAGAACAGAATATCGAAGCGCAGGTAGATAAATCCTCTTTAATGGCCTGTACCACGGACACGTTTAACAGCTATGACCTGATCGTTTCTTCAACCAAGCTGGATAACCCGGGCATCACCACGCGTGTGATTGTGGGAGCAGGCCTGTTAACGGGTCTGGGCGAAGATGAAATCTTTGATGCTGTTAAAGAAGAAATGCTTGGCCAGGTGAAATGATGAAACTTGAGATTCTGGTAAACGACGTCGAGGGTACGATCGCTGACTGGCATGCTGCAATTGAGTTTGCAGGCCAGAAGCTGCTGGAAAAAGGCTATATCACGCCCGTCTATATACAGGCCTGCCTGGAGCGTGAGAAGACTTATCCAACCGGTTTATTGATGGCGAACGGTCAGGGCATTGCCATTCCACATGCGGACTATACGCTGGTAAAAACCAACAGCATAAGCATTGTACGTTTTGATAAAGAGGTCGTGTTTGGTCAGATGGAAGATGCTGACCTCACAGTAGAATGCAGCATTATGTTTAATCTCGCATTCGCCACAAGCGATCAGCATATGTCTGTGCTGCGTCGACTCTTTACGCTCTTCCAGGATATTTCGTTCATCGAGTCGTGCCGTAACCTTAAAACGCACGAAGTCGGGAAATATGTTGAAGAAATGCTTGCCGCATCCTGATAAACAAAAGGCAGATATACCCTGTCTGCCTTTTTCAATAAAAGAATGACCATAATGAAAAAGTACTCCCTCGTTTTGAAAGAGTTATCTTCACTTGTGGATAAAATCGATGAGAAAGAATTTAGCACACTTGTTGATTCTATTATTACTGCCGGTCATGTATTTCTTGCCGGTGCTGGACGTTCAGGGCAAATGATAAACGCTTTTGCTAACCGGCTGATGCATCTTGGCCTGTCCGTCAGTGTGGTCGGGGAAATCAGCGCTCCACATTCCCGCAAAAACGACCTGATGATCGTTGGTTCAGGCTCCGGAGAGACCCAACGCCTGATCAACCAGGTGAAAATTGCTAAGAATAATGGCGTTTATATTGCGCTCATCACTACCTCACCAGATTCAACTCTGGCGACCCTGGCGGATTACGTGCTCACTATCCCGGCAGTCCATAGCGTTCAACCGATGGCCTCTCTCTTCGAACAGGCTTCCCTGCTGACCTATGACAGTATGGTTCTGGCATTAATGGCCAATCTTAATGAAACGAATGAGACAATGAAGGAACGGCACGCCGATATTGAGTGATACAGGCGAGGCAAAGTACAAGCGGCTATTACCCCAGGAGCCTAATAGCCGTATCAAAATCAGCAATCAGCACATTTAAGAGCGTCAATAATACCTTCGTCTTTTTCGCCCCCAACGACCCCAATCAGTTTCTTTGTCGCACACAATTGATACGCTGGCATGCTAAAATCAGAACTGTTCAGCGTCCTATCCAGTCTCTCTGGTCATAGTGTTTCGTCATCCTGTTCTCCTGGCTACATTGTTGCGGCTATGGTTCCGGTAGAACTGGCACTCAATGCGTTGCTTATGCGGCTAAGCCCTTCGGCAAGCACGGCGCGTGGACAAGCCAGATTAAGACGTATGTACCCGTCTCCGTTACTGACAAACATTTGTCCCCCTTCAAGCAATACACCCGCATGTCTGGCAAAAAAGAGGGTTACTTCTTCCTGATTACTGACATCCAGCAGAGGAGAGATATCAATCCATGCCAGATAGGTCCCTTCCGGAATGATAAAACGGGCCAGCGGATGATATGTCCTCAGATAGTCCTGTAGAAAACGGAAATTCTCGTCAATGTAGAGCCTGAGCTGAGTCAACCACTCATCGCACTCGGACCAGGCGGCCTTGTTAGCCACCAGACTCAACGGTGAGATAAAATCATCATGCAGGCGAAGCCATTCTGCTCTCACTGAGGCATCAGGGATCATGATATTTGCCAGCAGATTACCCGCCAGGTTGAACGTCTTGCTGGTCGACATGCAGGTGATAATTTTATGATTTTCAGGAAAGACTGACGCGGCGGGAATATGCGTGACGCCCGAGCGGGATAAATCACAGTGTATTTCATCAGAAATAACCCACACATCATGTTTAAGGCATAACGTTATCATTTTCTGCAACTCATCACGTCGCCAGACACGTCCGGTGGGATTATGCGGGTTACAGAGAAAGAAGGCTTTAATTCGCTGCTGGTCATCGCTCAGGGCTTGTTCCATTGCCTCAAAATCTACCGCCCAGTGGCCTTCGTTATTTCTAAGCGGGCAATCGACGACGCGACGACCGCTATAGTCTCCGGCTTTTTTAAACGGTGCGTAAGAAGGGGTCAGGATGAGGATGCTATCTTCTTCGTGGGTGAGTAACGGCACCAATCGGTTAAGTGCAGGGATAATACCGGGGGAGAAAACAATGCTTTCTTCCTGAAACCGGTATCCGTAATTCCTTTCACACCAGGCCCCAAAAATCTCATAGTAGTCCCTGTCATAAACGCGGGTGTAGCCAAGAATTTTTTTATCTAACCGGGAACGTATGGCTTCAAGCACCGGCTCGGGGGTGGAAAAAGCCATGTCTGCTACCCAGAGGTTTATAAAACCAGTGGCCGGTACTTCCGGCACGGGACTTTCATGGTCACCGAACATATATTCGCGCCAGCCGTCGACGGTTAAGCTATCTGTTCCAGTCCTGTCCACTACTTCATCAAAATCGTATTTCATAGAGGTTACCCGGTTAGTTTATCCAATGAGGTTACAGCGCCACTGACTTTTGCTAACAATTAGATATTCCATTGCTTTAAAACCTAAAAAACCATTTGCAGAGTGATCAAGTCATGACTGGCACGTTAATATCAGTGCCGTATTTTCTGACCCGGAGCCTTGATCACCAACAGAATGCCTGCAAGAACTGCCAGGGTTGAAAAAGCCATTCTGAGGCTCAGTGACTCGCCCAAAAATGTTACGCCTCCCAGCATCGCCAGACAGGGCACACTCAACTGAACCGTACTGGCTGCAACAGACTCAAGACGAGGTAAAAGTGAATACCAGAGTACATAGGCTCCGGCAGAAGCACCGGCACCAGAGAGTATTGCCAGGACAATTCCGATACCGTCGAAGTGCGCTCCCTGGCTAATGAACGGCGACAACACCAGGGCAAAAGGTACAGCAAGGATGAAGTTTGCCGCAGTTGCCTGCGCAGCATCAGGAGAGCGCTTTCCGCAGAGGGTATAAGCCGCCCAGGCAAGGCCTGAAAGCGCCATCAGAACAGCGCTGCCCAAGGGGGGCGCTTTGGCACCAGGTAAGAGAAGAGCAGCCATGCCGGCTACAGCCAGCCCAAGCCCCGTTGCTCTGGAAAAAGACAGCCTTTCCCCATGGAAAAGGCCATGGGCCACCATCGCCAGTTGCACAACGCCAAACAAGAGCAAAGCACCTGTTCCTGTATCCAAATGGATATAGGCAAGGGAGAAACACAGGGCGTAGGCCATAAGAAAGAACCCGCTTTTCAAGCTCCAGATGCCCTGCTTTTTCCCCTCACGTCTCAACAACAGTGGTAACAAGACCACCGCCCCGCTCATCAGGCGAAGGTCACTGAACGTCACCGGATCAATATGTTCGCCTTTCAACGCAATCCGACAGAGCACAGAATTGGCTGCGAATGCCATCATTGCTATCACTATCTTGAATCCAACAGACCGCCCCATCAGCGTGACGCCTCAAAATTAACAAATTACGTGATAATCTATCAATTAGTAGGTAGGATGGCAATATCTACTTATGGCAGCCAGACTAAAATGGTACGCCTTTTCAGGTCATGCCTGGAGCATTGACCTTTATCATTGCCAGATTTATGTAAAGCCGTAGACCCGTTACTAACAAAGGAGAACATATGCAAGATTTCAACGTACTGCTCGAAGCAGCATCAGATTATAACGAATTTGTTGGCAGCGGAGCAGAAGAAGACCGCAACGCATTGCGGCATTTTGAGGGGCTTGCCAACGAGGCATTACCTGACGATGTCATCAGTAAGCTCTCGCAACTTCCGGGTTCGTACAGCATTCTGGTAGCTGCTGAAATGTGGTGCCCCGACTGCCATAAAAACTTGCCTGTAATCCATGCCATTGCCGCGTCAACGCCGGCAATACGTCTGGGTATTATCACCCGCGACAAGGCCGAAGACGTCTTTAAAGCACACTTTGGTGTCGATAAAGTCAAAATTCCGTTTGCCGTGGTACTGGATGAGAACGTGACTCCGCTGGGGCAGTTTATTGAACGGCCTAAAACCGCTATCGGCAAGAACGGAGAAGTGAGCGAGAGCTACAAAAACGGTGAACTTCTGGTCGATACTGCCCGCGAAGTGGCTTCAATTTTTCCAGGAAAATAAGAGAGCGTTAAAGTTAAATTAATTGAATCTCAACCTGAAGGTAATAAACCTGGAAGTTGAGCAATGCCAGGGAAATAATAAAAATAAACCATAGCAACAATGCCCTTAGCCCTGCATCTAAGCAGGGCTTTTTTCGCGTAAAGAAAGCATGCTACGCAGTCTTGTATGTGCAACCAAAATGCTACGCCCGTTTATTCAGTGGCCAACGACAGCACCTGCAGCTTCACGAAGCTTTACACGCCCTCTAAATGTAAGCAGAACTCCAGGCAACGATAATCCCGGCAACATATTCCGCATCCTGAGGATGCGTCAGAAGATGATCTGCTTCACCCAGTGAGATAAAGCTTTTGGGGTGTCTGGCGGCTTTAAAAATTTTCTCTGCCTGTTCAATCAGCACGGTATCATCATTGGGAGCATGAAAAATCAGCAGCGGCTTATTCATGGTAAATACCTTCTCCGCTATTTTATGCTCCTGAATGTTATCCAGCATTTGCTTTTTGAGCGTGAATACCCGGCCTGCAAGCTCTACCGGGAAAGCGCCATGGTTCCTGATATCTTCGATATTGTCTTTGAACAACCGCTGTACATGCGTCAATTCGCCTGGCGAACCTATGGTTACGACCGCTCTGGCTTCAGGCACTTTGGCTGCAATAGAGAGGATTGCCGAACCGCCAAGGCTGTGACCAATCAGCAGCGAAGGAGCCTCGTATTCCCGACGAAGATAATCGACCGCGCACAGCAGGTCAGAAATATTCGAGGAAAAATTGGTATTGGAAAAATCGCCTTCGCTGTTGCCTAACCCGGTAAAATCAAAGCGAAGCACCGCAATTGAATTTTCTGTCAGTTTCCTGGCAATGCGTGCAGCACCTTTCAGATCCTTCCCGCAGGTAAAGCAGTGCGCCAACAGGGCAAAGGCTTTTGGATTTTCTGGCAATTCAAGCAACCCGGCAAGTTCCTCACCTTCTGCATTTTTGAAGGTAAATTTCAATTTTTTCATTATGTTAACTTTCAGAATGGTTGAATTACAAGCAAGATACCTATCAGTCGCCCCATCATGGGGCGGCTGATAGGTTACGACGAGCTTATCTGCGAACGGCCATGATACCGGCATCGACATCCCAGATTGCGCCAGTCACCCAGGAGGCTTTGTCGGACAACAGGAAGAAGATGGTATTGGCCACATCTTCCGGCGTGCCGACACGCCCCAGCGGATGGAAAGCGTTCAGCGATTGCATTGCGCTGGCAATGTCTTCTTTCGCCATGAAGCCTTCATAAATCGGGGTATGCACGATCCCTGGCGAGACCGCGTTCACGCGGATACCCGCACTGGCCAGCTCAATGGCCAGGTTGCGTGTCAAGGCGTGGAGACCGGCTTTGGCCATGGAGTACGCGGAAGCCGGTGAGTCGCCGAGTGCGGCTTGCGCGCCAATGGAGCCCACGTTCACAATCGCCCCTTCACGGCCGTCGGCCAGCATGTTCTTCACCACGTCCTGCGTGATGAAGAAGGTTGCCCGGTTCAACATCAGGTACATGTCGTAATCGGCTTCCAAATGCTCGGTAAAGCCTTTCGGCATGAAGATCCCGGCCGCATTGACCATCAGGCTAATATCGCGATGATTAGCATTAATCTCCTGACGAATGGCGTTCATGCCCTCTTCAGTCATCAGGTTTGCCGCAATCACGGACACGGAACCCAGTGGGCTCAGCTCTTTCTGAACCGCTTCTGCCTTGTCTTTTTTATTGCCCGTCAGTACCACGCTGCCACCGGCTTTCAGCACCATACGCGCCGTTTCCAGACCCATACCGCTGGTGCCACCCACGACAAGCAGTTTTTTGCCTTTAAAATAATCGCTCATTTTGAACTCCGTTATTTGCAGGGTAGATTTGCCGGCAGTCATGCAGCCGGCTCGTTCAGGTGTCAGATGCTGCAACCGTCAGCGCCGCAGGTCTGGCCGTCAGTTTTTGCCAGTTCAGCCGCTTTTTCTTCCCAGACTTGCTTCAACACGTTCAGGAAGTTGTCCGCAGATTGCGCGCCGCTGATAGCATATTTTTCATTGAGCAGGAACAGCGGGACCCCGCTGACCCCGATCGACCGGGCATGGGCTTCATCTTCGGCCACCGATGCACGGAAGGCCTCATTGGCAAGGGCACTTACAGCGTCGGCTCTGGACATGCCCACTTCTGTAGCTAACGCAATGAGCTCCAGCGGATCGAAAATGGAACGCCCCTCAGTCACACTGGCCCGATAAAACCGTTCTGCCATGGCGTCGCCCATATTGGCGTGACGCGCAGCCGCGAGCAGCGTATGGGCATCTTCGGTATCGCCAAAAAGCATGGTGTCAAAGTTATACTGGAGCCCTTCTGTCTTCCCGGCCGTGCCCACCTGATTCATCATCAGTTCCGCCCCATGTTCCCCGCCAAACTTCTTGTAAAGGGCTTTGCGGAACGGCACGGCAGGCCGGTCGCCGGAAATACGGAAACTGTGGTGGCGGACCACGACCTGTTCCTTGTGTTCAAAGGCGGCAAGGCCCTGTTCGAAACGCTTTTTGGCAATCCAGCACCAGGGGCAGACCAGATCTGACCAGATATCTATCGTAATAATCGGCTTAAGGGTTTGCATATTGGCTCCTGAATACCCTATTAATTTCGTCTGGCGGTGCCTGTTTATGTGGGCACCGCAAATACCACCGGCTTCGTGGCGTTAGTTGGCTTTCCAGGCGGGATAATCGGTGTAGCCTTTCTCTGGTGACCCCGTCACGCCGTAATACGTCGTGCGATCGCTTTCGGCCAGCGGCCAGCCGTTCTGCATTCTTTCGACCAGATCAGGGTTGGCGATGTACGGCACGCCAAACGCGACAAGATCCAGTTCGTCTGCCTCAAGTGCCGTTTCGGCAATCTCGCGGGTGAAGCCGCCGGCGGCAATAACCGTGCCCCCCAGAGTTTTACGGAACGCGGCTTTGAACCCGGCAGGAACCGGTGCCTGGGTATAAACAGGCTGATAATAGAGATGTACATAAGCCAGCTGACGCTGGCCGAGAGCCGCTGCGATACTGGCCCAAATCTCTTCTTCACCTTCATATGGCGCCAGGTCGTAAATCCGCCCGAACGGTGAAATGCGCAAGCCCACCTTATTGCTACCAATAGCCGCAGAGATGGCATCAACCGTTTCCAGCAGGAACCGCTGACGGTTTTCCACAGAGCCACCGTATTCATCAGTGCGAGGGTTCAGCTCACTGCTGAGGAACTGGTCGAAAATGAAGCCGTTCGCCGCCATGATTTCCACGCCGTCAAAACCGGCCTCCATCGCCAGGCGTGCGGAGTGCACGAAGTCTGCCGTGATGCGTTTCACTTCATGCGTTTCCAGCGCGCGCGGCTGGCTTGGTACAACCGGGCCCGGTTCTCCGGATTCGGTCAGCGCAAAAACGGTGGTATTGACCGCCTGAACGGTGCCCGCTGAAACCGGCGCTATGTGACCTGGCTGAAGAGAGACGTGAGACATACGGCCCACATGCCACAACTGAGCAAAAATACGGCCGCCCTTCGCATGTACCGCATCGGTCACTTTGCGCCAGCCCTGAACGTGTGCAGCGTTGTAGATCCCCGGGGTATACAGATAGCCGCGCCCTTCTTCAGAAACGGGCATGCCTTCGGTGATAAGCAGCCCCGCAGAGGCGCGCTGGGCGTAGTAAAGTGCAACGACGTCATCCGGCACGTCGTTCATTGTGCGGGTGCGGGTCATCGGGGCCATGACCACGCGGTTTTTTAACTGCATGCCTGACAGATTGTAGGGGGTGAACAACTTACTCATCATGTACCTCGCAAGGCGAAAGAGAGAAAAGCCCCGCTGGGGCCGGAGTTAATACTTAGCGGGCCGGGGAGCTGACGATCGCTACCTGATGCCGGTTAAGCGCATGGTTGCACTATACCTACCTACTAGTTGATTGGTCAATAGGTAAAAGAACAAATCATGCTGTTCTTTTGTCACAGCAGACAGGCACCGGGAATACCGCGTAAGGTGAGCTGCCGTCGGCGAGATGGTCGTCATCCTGTGAAATCAGAGAATTACAAATATCATTTTTGGGCGTTATGGAGCTAAGACTGGCCGGTTCAGGGCGGCGCGGGCTCTTTCTCTCCTCTTATCATTCGGATATTAATCACCCCCCTATGGAGAAGAGTAAATGTCCAGACATCACCTTACAGTTATCAGTACATTATGCCTGGCGTTGTCGAGTCAGGTCGCTTTTGCAGCCGGTTTTACGCTGACAAGTCATGAGCTTGAAAAAAACCATTTCCCCGTGGCTCAAACCCTGAGTTCACCTTATGGATTTGGGTGCAGTGGTGGAAACCTTGCCCCCTCTTTTAACTGGAGTGGCGCGCCGGCAGGAACCCAAAGCTTCGCTCTCAAAATCTATGATCGGGACGCGCCGACAGGCCTCGGTTGGATCCACTGGCAGGTGGTTAATATTCCCTCATCGCTTCATTCGTTACCGGCGGGGATAACGGCGGATAACAAAAACCTCCCGCAAGGGGCTCTTCAGACCAGGACTGATTTCGGTATCCCGGGTTATGGCGGCCCTTGCCCGCCGAAGGGTGAAACGCACCGTTATGAGATCACGCTGACGGCACTTCGTGTCGACAAACTTCCGGGAATAACGGCGGACTCGACGCCCGCCCTGGTCGGCTTTATGGCAAAAGCGAACTCACTGGGCGAAGCGCATCTTCAGATTACGCAGGGCCGCTAACCGCAGCCAGGTTGCCGATAGCCTGGCCGGAAACCCGGACCAGGCTGGGGCTGAATCCGAAGCGAGTTCGAAATCTGGCGGCGAACTTAGACGGATTTTCATAGCCGACTTCCAGGGATATGCGGGTGACTGAAAGATCTGTCACCTGCAAAAGTGTCAGGGCGCGGCACATGCGAATGTCAGTCACCAGATGGGTGAATGACGTATTTTCGGCATGCAGATGGCGTCTCAGGGTGGTGGCCGACATACCAAATGCAGCCGCTACCTGCGCAGTATTCCAGTCTTGTGATATGTCTGCTGCAACGAGTTTGCGGATTTTTATCGCCAGTCCGGTATGTTGTTTCAGCGCGAAGAAAATGCGGTATTCATCCAGCCAACTCAGCATCTCTTCCATACGCCTGGCCACGATACTTTCAGGTATGTTTTCAGTATCTGTAATGGCCTGTGCAGTGTGATAAAAGGCCTGGCGAAAACTGTTGCCTGGCTCCGCCATTTTATTTGCTTCGTGCATGCTCATACGTGGGGCATGCATGAAGCAGTAGTTTTGGACGAAATCGGCACAAAAACTCAGCCATGATGCTTCGTACGTACCCGTTAAAGGTGATGGTGTATTGATGATATCAAAAGAGTGCCCCTCCCCGATGACCACCGCGTCACCCGCTTCCAGCGTTATCTCCTCTTGCGCCCAGCGGATTATTTTCCTGCCATGGCGGACCAGGATGATTGTGGGTTCATCTATAGTGATATGGCGCATCATCAGGGGCTGCGTATGCAGCACATGCGCTGTACTCCCCACATTAATACGACTGGATAATGTTCTTTCCATCATCGCCTTACGAAAAGGAATAGGCCAGCCCTGTAGGCCGACACTTTATGGATGGGCTTGCTTTTTTATAAAGTAATCCCGATTTTACAATACGTCAGTTTTCTCATTCAGATGGAGTGAAATATCACAATTCTCAGCACGCCGTCCACATAAGATGAGGCTTAACCATTGATAAAACATGGCATTGTCTTCGCTTAAGTACCTTTCAATTGATGATAGCTTTTTATGTTAATCAATTCTACCAACTGGTAGGTAGAATTGTTCACAAATTACAACGTACTGGAGTGAATGATGCGTGAATTAGCCCTTTACAATGAAGATAATTTTAGAGAAATCGAGAGGCATGAAGGGGTTGCGGTGGTGCGCTTCTCTGCCCCCTGGTGTCCGCCTTGCCAGATGAGCGAAGACATTTTTAACCATTTTGCCGAGCAGACTGACAGCGACGTCAAAGTCGGCAAAGTGAATGTGGATCTGGCACCGGTGCTGACCACCAAATATGAAATTTGGGGGCTGCCGTCCGTACTGATGTTCAAGGATGGGCAGTTGGTCCAGCGTATACCGGGTGTTAAATCGGCAGGGTTTTATCAGCAAGCATTGTCAGAGCTGAAAAAAGGGCAGTAATGCCTTTTTATCTATCTCTTAGCGGTCTGATGCATCATCGGCAAGCGGTTCCCCCTCGTTCAGAGTGATAACCGCTTTGTTATAAAATAACCGACCAGTCTGCTTAGCGTTATTTATTGCGCTGGAAGGCCGGCATCAACGCTTTGTTATGTTCGATCACTTCATCCAATGCATTTTCAAGCAGTTGACCGCTTTTGACCAGGGGATTAATAACCAAGGCGCGCCATGCCGTATACCGATTACCACTGATGGCTGCCTCAATGGTCAATTGCTCAAAGCTTTTCATCAGTTGAATCAGACGAAGTACATCTTCCGGGAAAGGTTCGACATTCAGTGGCATAGGTCCTGAACGGGTGATCATTGAACTGACCTCAACCGCACAGTCATCCGGCAGGCCCGCAATCGCACCATCGTTTCGCGTATTGACATGCATGATGATGCGTTTGTCGTTATATATTGCGCTCATCAATTCACATGCCGCATCCGAATAGTACTGTCCTCCCCGACCTTCCAGCGCTTTCGGTTTCTCGGCGAGTTCCGGGTTTCGATAAATTTCGAATAGTTCTCTTTCGAGCTCCTTTACGATCTCACCACGAGTCCCTTCCCCTTGTGCTTCGCCAAGCTCCTGACGGTACATGTCGTCGCTCATGTAGTAATAACGCAGGTAGGGGCAAGGTATCATTCCCATATTCGCCAACAACCGATCCGGCCATTTGAAAGGAGGAATATTTTTAGGCACCAACGGATCATTCCCCTCTGAAATCAGCTCAATAACCTGAGGCAGCTTATCCTTACCTTCATGAAAAATATGGCGCGCAAAAATGAAGTGATTAAGTCCCGCGACCTGCATGATAAATTCATTGATGTCACTGATACCTAAAGCACTGGCAATACCTTTTTGCATGATAACAGGCACATTGCACAGCCCTACGGTTTTGACTTTGCTGTATTTCAGTATCGCTTCCGTGACCATTCCCGACGGGTTAGTAAAGTTCAGCAACCAGGCATCCGGGCACAGTTGTTCCATTTCTTTCGCTATAGCCAATGCAATCGGGATAGTGCGGCATGCATTGGCAAACCCACCCAGCCCATTGGTTTCCTGACCGATCATGTCGTATTTCAGCGATATCCTTTCGTCGCTGATCCGTGCTTCCAGGCAGCCGGCCCTGAACTGAGAACAAACAAAATCGGCACCGGTCAGTGCTTCTGTGCGGTCAAGGGTTTCATAAACCGGTATATCCAGCCCATTTTTTTCCAGCATCCGTCGGGTGAGGCCCGCAATGATCGCCATTTTTTCACGGCCATCCTCAATATCAACCAGCCATAACTCGCGGATCGGAAATTCATTTTGACGTTTGATAATGCCTTCCATCAGTTCAGGTGTGTAGCTTGAACCCGCTCCAATAACCACTAACTTAAGACCCTTCATTAGATATTCCCCTCATCGTTGTTGTCAGGACGTCTGTTGGGCCAATTAAAGAGGACAAGGGGCTTAGTGGACAAACGATCAATTCCGGGGTATGCATTACTGTAAATAATGCATAAGAAAAATTAAGAAGGAAAATAATGAATGCTCGCTCAACAGAACATACTGGCACTATTGCATACGTTTGAAACGGCAGCACTGCATATGAGCTTTACTAAGGCGGCGACAACCCTCAATCTGACGCAAGGGGCCGTTAGCCAACGCATTCGTTCTCTTGAATCCATGCTCGGATTCAGACTGTTTATCAGAATGACCAGAAAACTTCAGTTGACCGATGAAGGGGAGCGTTTACTTGGCGTACTCGCGTTTTCACTTAAACGCATCAGTGATGAAATAGAAGATATTCGCGTGCAGGGGTTGAGAGGAACCTTGTCTGTCGGCCTTCCACCTACCTTCGCTTTTCTCTGGCTGATGCCGCGCTTACCGGTATTTACCGAACGGTGGCCAGGGCTGAATATCAATTTCAGAGTGAGGGCCGGTCTGGTAGATTTTAATCTTGAACGGGTAGATGTCGCTATCTACTACAGTAATCTGAAATACCCCGATCTCTACTGCGAACGGTTATCTGAAGAGATGCTGGTTCCCGTCTGTATTCCATCTCTTGCAAAAAAAATCAGGCAAGCAAACCATTGGTTAGCTGAAGTCCCGTTCATTCATACCTCTGAATCCGTTGACTCCCAGAATGTTTTTTCAGAATGGCGAGAATGGTGCAGGGAGTCTGGCAAAAACCTGCCCGTTGAAGATAATTTTTTAAGCTTCAACAATTGTCAGATGTCGATTGAAGCGGCACTCAATGGCGGCGGTATCATCATGGGCAGAAAACGACTCATTCGACATTACCTCGATGAGGGCCGACTGGTCGCCCCTTTTGAAATAGAAATACCCGCCGGGCGAGGATATGACCTCATTATGCCACGAGAAAACCTTAACCGACCGGGCGTTCGGGCTTTGGCCGAATGGGTGAGAAATGTGTTTAACGAGAAATAAAGTCTGTTTTCGTTCTGAAAAGGGGCAATGAAAGCCATATCAGACCTAATGCCAGAGAGCATGATGACAATGTCTGTCAGAAGTGAAAAAAGGGCAGTCATGCCCTTTTATATTTTCAGCGCGATAACTATTACGCTTTCAGTTGCTTAATCGCATCCAGCGTACGTGCTGAATAGACAACTGCAGCGCCTGCATTCAGGTTGATCGCCACACCCAGGGCTTCAGCAATTTCTTCTTCTGTGGCGCCAGCTTTAACGGCAGCTTCGGCATGGACGGCGATGCAACCATCACAGCGAGTCGTCACCGCACAAGCCAGTGCAATCAGTTCACGCACTTTCGCGCCCAGAAGGTTGGTCTTATTGCCGGCGTTGCCCAAAGCCATGACGCCTTTTAGCGTTTCCGGGGTCAGCTTACCCAGATCACCAACACGTTGCATCACTTCTGAGCGGTATTCATTCCAATCTAACATGGGGTCATCTCCAGAATTATTTTCTTTTAACAATCATTAGGATCTGTTCAAGCGTATCGTTGAAAAGCTCAGGCTTATTAATCGCCCGGGAAACAACGCTAGCGCCCTCGCATAAATTCAAAATAAGCAGCGCCATTTTTGATGGCGGCAAGTCAGCAGTCAGTTCCCCTGCATCAACGCCACGGCTGACAATTTTGGTCAACCAGGCAATCTGCATATCGAAATATTCGGTCGCCTGAACTCTGATATTCGGTGGCAGATTGGCCATTTCCGCAGACAAAGCACAGCACAGCGGCATACGCGACGTGCGATAGCTCTCGATGAAAAGCTCCACGTAAGCGGTAAGCATCTGCGCAACCGTATTCTCCGTCTTTTCAATCTGTTCAAATCGGTTTTTGGTATCGGTATGGGCCTGAATCACCACTTGTTCGCCCAAAACGTCTTTGGTTGGGAAGTGGTGATGAATACTGGCCTTAGTGATACCAATACTCTTTGACAAATCAGCATAGCTGAATGCAGAGTAACCCCGTTCGCGCATCAGATGGTCCGCTTCATTCAGAAGCCTTTCTCGTGTCATGACTGACATATAATCCTCACAATTATAATCTACTAGTTGGTAGATATTATCTGCGCCTGTTGTTCCCTGCAAGGGGACATCAGTTCACAACAGTAATTTAACCTTCTCTGATAACGCGTTTTGGTCGGAGTTAATAGCCATCAGGCAGTAGGGAAATGACAGTGTTCAGGCATTTCCCTCTCTGAGTTTTACCTACACCAACCGGGTATCAATACTGACCGGGTTCGCCAGGGTATCGTGGATCGGCGAGCTTTCTGGGAGAGCACGAACCATTTCTTCAAGCTGTTCACGGCTGGCGGTCGGACTGGAGAGCTTAACGCCAACACGGATCGCTTTCGCCCCATTGCGAACTTTTTCGTCAAGACCCAGGAAACCGTTCAGATTAATGTCGAAATTCAGGTCAAGTTCAATACCATCAAGTTCAATGCCCTTTTCTGCCGCCATCACAGTCAGAGTCGCGGTATAACAACCGGCAAGTGCCTGCAAAATGTATTCAGCTGGGCCCATACCGCTATCAGTACCCGATAAATCAGCAGGTTCATCGCCAACATTAGCAAATTTTCCGGAGCGACTGGTATCAACCTTGCCGTTCTGGATAGTCGCATGAGTTTCCACTCGGACGGATACTCCACCGTTGGATTTACTCTTCATGTTAAAGGTGAGATTGCCCAGTTCTGGATGCTGGCGAATAGCTTCTCGTGTACCGCGAATAACATTAGCGTCAGCAAAAGGTTTTTTTAAATCAGTCATTTTAACTCCTGAGATACAGTGCGGATTTAATTAATGATTAATTGAAAATCAACCAATCAACTAGATGGTAGATTACACGCAGAAACAGGCGTTGTCTACTACATCCGGAGTGCTTATGAAATCCCTTCCGAATCTGAACGAAATACAGGTGTGTGCGGCCAAGAAGAGCTTGTTTTACTGGATATTGCGCAATGGAGGATCAACTGATTCAGACCCTGAATCGGCGCAGATGAGTTTCTGAGACAAAATAAATGTTGCCGCGCGCCCGTGAGCATGCCACGTACAGCCTGTTACGGGACGACGGCGGAAGGGCTGCCAGTTCCTGACGATTCAGAAGCTTCCAGTGTGTGGGTCCCATCACAATGCAGACATCCTGAAAGTGGTCGAGCCCTTTACTGACGCCCCAGTTCAGCGAGTAACAGCCGTAACGGTGATGTTCACGATAGAAGAGCTTAATCACCGTATTATCAGCGTGCAGGGTGGCAGCGCGCTCTGCATCTGCGATCGTTTCAATCAGGGTGGCATGTGTCCCATGGGCAGCGATACGGATGTTCAGCTGCCCGGTGATAAACTCGCACACTGAAGCCGAGCAACGCCATGTCCGGTTGAGCGTGTCCCGGTCAACCGTGAAACCGGCTGCATCGAAGCGGGCCTCATATCGCGTAATGTCATCGTGCAGCGTTGAATTAACGTTGCCGTCATGGCTTGTGTCAAAGGTATGCTGATAAAAATCGCCGCAACAGAGCACAGTGATTTCCGCGCGGCAGAGCTCCAGCAGAAAATTAAAGTCATGTCCGGCAAAGTCCTGGACTTCATCGACAAGCAGTTCATCGTAGTAACGGGCAAGCCGGGTACGGATATCCGGCAGCAGCCCCCGGGCTGTCAGCAGGTGTGCGAGCCGCCGGTGATACAGCCGTCCGGCGGGATCCTGATAATGCCGGGCATTCGTGCGCGGTATTCCGGGTGGGGGCTGGTCGAAGCTCAGGCCACGCGATGCCAGCTGCTCCTGCAGGAAAGGCCGGAAGCAAAAACCGTGCAGAAACTCAAACCAGGTCATCACCCTGATCCCGTCCGGGATAAAGCCAAAACGTCTGATAATCTGCGCCCGCAGATGCGCTTCATTATTCACTGTGAAGGTCAGGAGCAGCGTCCGCCGGTCCTCACTCAACCGTCGTATCAGCAGCGTGGTCTTGCCCGAGCCGGCAACCGCAAATATCACTCTCTTATCCATGCCAGTGCCCTCTGAATATAATCAGGTACTGTCAGCTCTTCGGCGTGCAGCTGTAACAGCCGGAATGCTGCTTCTGCCTTATTGGCCAGCATGTATTCCTGCACCGTGAGTGTCCGGCGGGTTCCGCGGAAAAGCGCATCACACAGACCAGCGTTATCCTGATACAGGCAGATTTCAAATGTGGATCGGGTGTTGTCGCGATCGGCAAATACCCGGGTGCGGGAACAAAGCACGTCAGCATAGCGTTCATCGCAATTTTGCTGGTAGTTGCCGTCATTATCACGAAGGGCCGCGACGCGATTTTCCAGAAGACGGGCCAGCTCAAGATAACGACGGAAACTCGTTCCGCCGATAGCGATGATGTGAACCCCGTCATCCTCCGGCGCCCTGCCATACAGGCGGCGATAAAAGGCCTCGATCAGAATAAACTCAGCATCCCCCTCCACGAGCAGCACACGTCTGGCCAGCGCAAATTCCAGCACGTTATTATCCGGTGCTTTCATAAAGAAGGCGGCAGTCTCAGCGGAAAGTTCATTCATCAGTACCGGCCGGGCAGGCCCGAGGAGGATTGCCTTACGCAGATCGAGGCGGGAGGAGATATGGCTGCTGTGTGTGGCAATAAACACCTGCGTCTGCCGTTCAGCGGCAAGCTGATTAACCAGCCTCTTCATACTGACATGGCTGAGATGATTCTCCGGCTCCTCAAGCAACAGTGCGTGGAGCTCTCCCTGCTGCTGATGCCGCTGCAGTGCAAACTCCGTTTTGATGAAGCACTGCCTTCCTTTTCCACGGTGACGAATGGAAATACCGTCCTCGGTAATGTCCAGATTCGCCTCAAGACCTGATTTGGCACCGGAACGCACGCCAAACTGATACGTTTCCAGCGTGTCGTTTATGGCGGACAGATGCCGGGTGCAGAAGTGCATTTTCTGTTGCCGGTAACTGTTTTCAAGCCGGTACCGATCGGCCACCGGCACATTGACGCTGTAAACCGTGCGCGTATATTCCTGTGCGGCGTGCTCGTTATCGATGCGTGCACTGTCTAACAGCAGATGGCGCAGATAGCGTCTGAAGCCGGCGAAATGACCGCCGGAGAAGGTGCTGAACCGCACGGAATAGTATTCATAGGGAAAATTATCGGGATCCTGCTGCAGGACATGGTGAATATCCTGAGCGTATTCCTCCGTCATGGGTGCAATGCGCATTCTGAGACCATCCGCATCGATACCCGCCAGATTTTGCCTGCCGTTCAGGTCAGGATCTCCCCCGTTACTCAGGAAAACGTCAGCTGTCAGCACGGGTAACCGATCGGCGCGGCGCTCACCTTCCTGAAACTGCCTGACGGCTGACTGGGACAGGAGCGATTCCACACCCAGTGCCTCGACCCGGTGCCGGCTGTCACTCAGCACAAGGTCAAGGGCCAGCAGAATCGTGCTTTTCCCGGACTCATTGTCCCCGACCAGAATGTTACGGTCATGAGTGAAGCGCAGGTCCAGTTCCGGAAACTTTTTAAAGTTTTGCAGCATAAGCCGCGTGATCAGAGGCATCTTTTATTCCTTTATATACCGCTGACTGAAAGAGTGTCCGGCAGCGCCAGACCGCCTGTTTTGTTTTCAGCGTTATCTTACCCAGTCTTCCAGCACAAGACCCGGCACCCGCTCAAATTCCCGCGTATTATTCGTCACCAGCACGGCGCCGGCGGCGATGGCGTGTCCGGCAATCGCCGTGTCGTTCGGGCCAATCGGCGTGCCGGCCATGCGCAGCGCCACCTTAATCTCCGTGGTGGCGTCCACCGCGGCGCGATCCCAGGGCAGGATGGCATCGAGGCGGGCGCAGAACGCGTCAACCAGCTGGACGTGACGCGGCGCGGCCTTCGGCCCGGTGGCGCCGAAGCGCATCTCGGCGTAGGTAATGGCCGAAACCACGATGCGGTGACCCCGCAGCACCGCCTGCTCCAGGCGCTTCAGCACGGCTTCCGGCTGCTCGCGCATGATGAACGAGCAGATGTTCGTGTCGAGCATATAGATTTTGTTCACAGGTTAACCCGTCCTTCGTCGCTGACAACGTCCTCGCGCTCCGCCATAAAGTCCGGGTCAGCTTTTTCGAGCTGCGCGAACGAGCCCCAGGTCGGCCGGACGGGACGCAGGATGATGCTGTCCCCTTCCCGGACGATCTCCAGCTCGCTCACCCCCTCAAAATCCAGATCGCGGGGCAGACGGATGGCGCGGTTGTTGCCGTTTTTAAAAATAGAGACTGTGCGCATGGTTTTTCCTCATATGCTGAGTGTGCCAGGGAGTATTCCCGCATAGGTGAAGTATATGCCTCCGGAACAGATCTGTATAGGTAAAGCATATGCAGATGGTGAGTATATGCGTATGCATTACCTATGCAGATGTCAGGCATATGGATATGCATGACCTATACGCTTTCTTCTCTTTTTCCGCTGAGATCCGAAAAAAGGTAAAGTCGGATCTGTGCAGGTTAACGATTAAGAGAGATTAAGGAGGCAAGTGGTAAAGTGAATTTTCCTCTGAATGGCGTACTGCTGGCGCAGGCTACACTGTCTTTTTTGAGCGAAGAGCTTGCGCCTGTATGCCGAGTGAACTGCTCCCGAAAAACCTGAAGCAGTCCCGGCATACAGGCATTCAATATGTTTATTCTCTACTGGCAAAGAGCTATCCGTTGCCGGCAACGTTTTCACGCTCTGTTATCAATCACAGCTTCGTTCTTCAGCTCTTATGTATGTATAAGATTATCTAAATTAATCTATAACAAATGAGACTTTTACCTTATAAGATGAATTCCTTAACCTTGTGTTACAGCGAAGGAGAACACTCCTCTGACCATATAACCTAAGGATTAAAACCATGAAAATTATCAAAACTTTGTCAATCATAGCCGTGACCACTCTATCACTGATGTCGGCCTCAGTATCGGCGCAGAGCATTACCGCGACTGCGCTGACGCTCGACGACGCTGAGGCTAAGATTGCTGCGCAGGCTCAGCAACAGGGTGCTCAGTACACCATCACTGAAGCCAGCAGCAATGACGTCGTACACATGACAGCTAAGCTGCACAAATAAGGAATGGTCGTACAAGGAGGTGCCGGGAAGGGCCGCCCGACGGGCGGCCCTTTCTGCTTTTGAGACTGCGGTATAGCTATTTCTTACTGACGGCGGCTGCCAGGCACAAGCACCAGTCCTGCCTGCGTCTGTCACTGTAAAAAGGCAATTACCCGTTCAGATGCGCGGATATTTCTGCTGCCAGTTCAGTAAATGCCCGGGCAGCAAAGCTCTGATAGGCGTCCTTTCGACGCATCAGGACCGCTGTACGCGTCAGGCGCTCGGGTTCCAGGGCGATCGCCACCAGATTATCCCGGGCCAGGGCCGTCCTGGCGGGCAGGAGCGTGGACAAAGATGTCCTGCGGACAATTTCTATTACCGCCCCGAGAGCGTTAGCTTCCATCAGCACCTTTGGATGAATGCTGTGTCTACGGCAGTAGCTGTCAATCTGTTCGCGGGTCGCGAATTCCTTGCTGAGTAATACCAGTGACTCGGTGTTCAAAGCCTGTAGCCCGACAGATTTTTCCTTCGCAAGCCTGTGCCCGCTGTTTACCACGAGTGCAAGCGTTTCATCCAGCAACGGTATCGCGTCGATGTCCGGGCAGTGAACATCCCCGAATGCTATCCCCACGTCCAGCTCCCCTTCCTGTAGAAGCTCTTCCATACTTTCCTGTGAAATCTCCCGTACATTGAGGGTGATCTCCGGGTAGCGAAGGTGGAATGCCTCGACCAGCGGCCCGACAAGATACGTTGTGAACGTTGGCGTCACGGCTAAGCGAAGCGAACCACGGCTGAGATCGTTCACGTCGTGGATCGCCCGTGAGGCTTCCCGCAACTCCTGAGATGCACGGCGTACATACTGAAGATAAGCATGTCCGGTATCCGTCAGACGTGTTGTACGACCAGACCGGTCAAACAACTGGGTGCCGAGCTCTTCTTCCAGTTGCTTTACCAGCTGCGAGAGGGCTGGCTGAGAGACGTGCAGTGCAGCCGCAGCTTTGGTGAAGCTGAGATGTTCAGCAACCGCCTGAAAATACCGTATGTGACGTGCGAGCATAACTTACCATCATAAGATTATCTGAATTAATCCATAATAATATAGACTTTTACCTTATGCTACGGGTTGTTTAATCTCAGTCACACACAACCGACACTGAGATTGCAACCATGAAAGAGATTATTGAAGGTTTTCTGAAGTTCCAGAAAAACGCTTTCCCCGAGCGGGTCAAGCTGTTCAAGAGCCTGGCTAATCAGCAAAGCCCGAGAGCATTGTTCATTTCCTGCTCTGACAGCCGTCTGGTGCCCGAGTTGGTTACCCAGCGCGAACCTGGCGATTTATTCGTGATCCGCAACGCCGGTAACATTGTGCCGTCCTACGGTCCCGAACCGGGCGGGGTTTCAGCCTCAGTGGAGTATGCAGTCGCCGCGCTCCAGGTGAATGACATCGTGATTTGCGGCCACTCTGACTGCGGCGCCATGACCGCCGTTGCCACCTGTAAATGCCTCGACCATATGCCCGCCGTATCGAGCTGGTTGCGCTATGCCGACTCTGCCCGTGTGGTCAATGAAGCCCGACAGCATTCCGACCAGTCAGCCAAAGTCGCAGCTATGGTGCGCGAAAACGTCATCGCTCAGCTGGCTAATATCCAGACTCATCCGTCCGTTCGTCTGGCGCTTGAAGAAGGCCGGGTGACCCTGCACGGCTGGATCTATGACATTGAGAGCGGTCGTATTGATGCTTTTGATGGCAGAACCGGTGCCTTCGTGTCTCTTGCTGAAAATCCAGAAGTTAACGCCGTTTCCTCACAATCCAGGCATGTTGCCTGAACCCCTTACCTACCAGGAGAAAAGACCATGATCCAGACTCAAGTTACCCAGGCTGCACGTCAGGCACTCACCGAAACCATTATTCTGGCTAAGGCCCGTAAGGATCTCTCCTTAGCCGAAATCGTTGACGGCACAGGTCTGTCGGAAGCCTTCGTTACCGCAGCTCTGCTCGGTCAGCATCCGCTGCCCGCTGATGCGGCAGTGGTTGTCGGCAGAAAGCTTGACCTGAATGCCGATGAAGTTAAGCTGCTGCAGTCGGTGCCTGTTCGCGGCAGCTTTGCCGATGGAATCCCGACCGATCCGACAATCTACCGTTTCTACGAGATGATGTCAGTTTACGGTCCTACCCTCAAGGCACTGGTCCATGAGAAGTTCGGCGACGGCATAATCAGCGCCATTAACTTCAAACTGGACATCAAAAAAGTTGAAGATCCGGACGGTGGACACCGTGCGGTGATCACCCTGGACGGCAAGTACCTGCCAACCAAGCCTTTCTGATCCCCTCAGTATCCAGCCCGGCATCTGAAGTGCCGGGCTGCCTGCTTTTCCGGTCGCGATGCTGCGCTGCCGCCCCCTCGTTGAGCGCCTGAAAGTTGCTGTGCCAGCATCGTCACGGTGCCGGATAGCGGCAATGCCCGGTGTGCCGTCGTGCCCCGGCCACCCCCGTCAAAACTCACCGGGTGTTACCCCCATAACTGCACGGAATGCGGCTGAAAATGCGGCAGGCGAAGAAAAGCCAAGCTGCTAGGCAACCTGTTTAACTGATACGTTTTCGGAAAGAAGATCCAGTGATGCGTATATTCTTGCCCGCTGTTTCCATGTCCGGAAGCTGAACCCCGTATCGCGTAAAAACAGGCGGGAAAAAGACCTTTCCGACATGTTTGCTATGTCAGCCATATCAGATAACGTGCTTTCCCAGCGATGGCTGAGCATCAGCTCCCCTGCTGCACGTAATAATCGGTCATCCTGCGGCATCGGTAGCTCTGCGGGTACGGAGGGCGCTTCACCGATGATTTCCAGAAGTAAAAGCGCCATTTTTCGCTTCGTGATCGTGTGGTAATCATTTATAAACAGGCCGGCTATTAACTCCTTTACCAGCGGGACCACCTCGATGACGTGTACCCGGTTATTCTCTGAGAAATGTGTGCACTCAGAAATCAGGCTGCCGCTGAGGTAAACCGCGCGCAGCTCCGTATGCGACAGAAGTCTGTAAGAATGTTCAATCAACGGCGGGAGCCAGAGTGCCCGCTGAGGGGGAATAACCCATCGCCTGCCTGCAGCCTCAACCAGCAGAACGCCACTGCTGGCGTATAAAAGTTGTCCTTCCAGGTGATAATGAGGGGGATCCTCTTCCCCGCGCCGATAGGAAATGGCCGTGGCTGACCAGCCCGCTGATTCATCGTGTCTTGGCGCTTTATCGATGCTTACTGGCATTTCAGATTCAAACCTCACGTCTATCATGTTCCGACTGGCGTCACCCGACCGGTATTTCGCGGGAGGAGTGCACCTGACCTATTACTCAACAGGACTCAGAAGGATATAAGCCTATGCAAGTACATTTTATTGTGCATGAAGATTTTGAAGCACCCGGGGCGTTTGAAACCTGGGCTATGGCTCGTGGCCACAAGGTAACCTTTTCGCGCGTGTATGCGGGTCAAAAGCTACCTGCCGATGTACGGAACATCGATCTGCTGGTAGTGATGGGAGGGCCACAGGATCCGTCCGTCACCCCTGATGAATGTCCGCATTTTGATTCCCTTGCCGAGCAGGCGCTCATTGCCTCTGCAGTTCTTCTGGGTAAAGCCGTCATCGGTGTTTGCCTGGGCGCTCAGTTGATTGGGGAAGCCCTGGGGGCTCCGTTCGCCCACAGTCCGGAAAAAGAAATCGGCAAGTTTCCGGTATTTATGACCGCTGCGAGTGAGCACAACCCGCTGTTTTCTCATTTCGGACATCAGCTTGACGTCGGGCACTGGCACAACGATATGCCGGGACTTACGCCGGGGGCCGAAATCATCGCCTGGAGCGAAGGCTGCCCGCGACAGATAGTGGCTTATTCTGATTTGGTCTACGGGTTTCAGTGCCATATGGAACTCACGCGGTCCGTGGTTGAATTACTGATTGCACATTCCGGCGATGACCTGAGCCGGGCGGCAGACTATCGGTTTGTCCAGTCAGCGGAAAAGTTAAGGACCCACGACTACACAGAAATGAATAAAGTGTTGTTTACTTTTCTCGACAAGCTCGAGTCGCGCTACCGTCGGACCGGGTCATGATTTCATGACCTGCAGCAGGATCACGAGCCGGGTCGATGACTGACGACATTGCTGAGTCGAAAAAAAAAGCCCCCGGCAGGCAACAGGTCGTACGCTTAACGGGGGAAGTACAAAAAAGCTAAATAGTCCGGTTCCATAAAGTTCGTGCGGCGGTCCGGACAGTGGCAGAGGGCAAAAACCGACCGGCCGATGAAACCGGCCGGTCCAGGCAGTTATTTCAGGTGTTCTTTGAGCTCATCGCCGGCCTGAGCAAGTGCGGTCCGCACAGCAGGCACGTCGCTCAGCGCGTTCAGCAGGCCGTAGTCATGAATCAACCCGTTGTAGCGTGTCACCGTCACGTCGACACCTGCGGCATCTAGTTTGCGGCCAAACGCCTCACCTTCATCGCGCAGCACGTCAAATTCGGCTGTCTGAATCAGAGTAGGAGGCAGCCCCTTCAGTTGTTCAGGCGTGGCGCGCAGCGGCGACGCCAGGATGTTGTTACGATCGCTTTCTTTAGTGGTGTAGGCATCCCAGAACCATTTCATCATATTACGCGACAGGAAATACCCGTTCTCATACTGGTTATAAGACCCGGTATTGAAATTCGCGTCAGTTACAGGCCAGAGCATGACTTCGTAGCGGATCGCCGGCGCTTTATGCTGTTTGGCCTGGAGCGCTACGGCTGCAACCATGTTACCGCCGACGCTGTTACCTACCAGCGCCAGACGACTGCCGTCAACGCCAATTTCGCTACCGTGCTCGGCAACCCAGCGGGTTGCTGCATAAGCCTGATTAATTGCAACCGGGAAATGCGCTTCCGGTGATGGCGTATAGTCGACAAAGACGGCTGCTGCACCAGACTCAGTCACCAGGTCACGAACAAGACGTTCGTGCGTCGCAAAATCGCCCAGTATCCAGCCGCCGCCGTGGAAGAACATAAAGACCGGCAGGGTACCCTGTGCGTTATGAGGCTTCACAATGTGAAGTTTGATGGAGCCGCCATCAACGTTGATCGTTTTATCAGTGACGTCAGCAGCAGGCAGTTTCGCACCTTTCTGGGCGCTGATCAGCACCTGACGCGCGTCCTGCGGAGACAACTGTTCAATAGGCTTACCGCCGGCACCGTTCAGGGCATTGAGAAATTCCTGCACGTGATGCTCCGGCTGAGACGCGTCGGCAAAGCTGTTGGCGGAAACGGCTGCCATTGCGGCAGTCAGCAACACAGATTTCATATTCATAGTACGACCTTAATAATATTGTTCGCTATAAAATAGTGCGCTATATAAATAGGCAAAGCACACCGGCTTTACCTGTTTCTGAATACCACGCACCGGGAAAAACTTAAGAGCCCCCGCCTCAACCAGCTCGCATTTTTACATCGACCGGTTGAGAAAAGCCCGACCAGGACAGTGGTCGCGGGCCTTACGCGGGATAGCTGAATAACTTACAGACCCAGGTCAGACAGGCCCGGATGATCGTCAGGACGGCGTCCCAGCGGCCAGAAGAACTTGCGCTCGCTTTCCTGGATAGGCATGTCATTGATGCACGCGAAGCGGCGCTTCATCAGGCCATCGGCCTCAAATTCCCAGTTTTCATTGCCGTAAGAGCGGAACCAGTTACCCGAGTCATCATGCCACTCGTATGCGTAACGGACGGCGATGCGGTTCCCGGTAAACGCCCACAGTTCCTTAATGAGGCGGTACTCGTGCTCTTTTTTCCACTTACGGGCGAGGAACGCTTCGGCTTCATCACGATTATTCGCGAACTCCGCACGGTTACGCCATTTGGTGTCCAGTGAGTAAGCCAGTGCGACTTTTGCAGCGTCGCGACTGTTCCAGCCATCTTCAGCCAGGCGAACTTTCTCGATAGCCGTTTCCAGTGTAAATGGCGGAAGCGGCGGACGAACTTGTGTATTAGTCATGGTAAAACTCCTGTTAATTCCGGTTTGTAGTTAATAGCAATATTCTTCATTCAGGTCCCGGCAGAGACCCGTTCCAGCAAAACTTTCGCAACGTCCCGTGCGTTGTCAGCGGCATCCCGGTCGCCCATCACGTATGTTACGGTGATAGCCCCCTCCATCAGAATCAGCAGTTGCCTGGCCAGTTCCTCAGCGTGTCCGGTGCTCAGTTGCCCACTGAGCTCGAGCGCATAATCCAGCAGCTTCTGCTTATGCACTTTCGCTATCAGGCGCACGGGGTCATCCGGATCTCCCACTTCCCCGGCTGTGTTGATAAAGGCGCAGCCACGGAAGCCTTCGGACTCGAACCAGCTTTTCAGAACAGTGAACATGTTGAGAATGCGATCCTGAGGCGTTTCACCTTTATCAGACTCGGTTCTGAACCACTGCATCCAGCGTTCGTCGCGCCCATTCAGCGCGGCCGATGCCACGTCCTCCTTGTTCGAGAAATGACGATAAATACTCTTTCTTGCGACGCCTGAGGTCTTCACCAGAAGGTCCATGCCCATGGCGTGGATGCCGTTCTGATAGATCAGTTGTTCAGCAGTAGTGAGGATTTTTTCCCGGGTATCCGTTGGCTTCTTGTTCATGATCTTCTCGCTAACCTCTCGTTCATGCCTTAAAGGTAGAACGATCGTTCTACCTGGTCAAGCACTAATTTTTGATTATTTATTTACGGGTGAAATAGTGGTTAAATAAGTCTTATAAATCATTAAATTGCTAATAAATTTATTTTTGCGATCAGCTGTTTTTTTGAAAAGAAATTGTTGACGGGGAAAGAGTATCCGGAATGAGGGCCCGGATTGGGCGGGGTATATACAACAAGGCAGCTTCAAGCTGCGCTGCTGGTTAACTCTGTACTATGGTTCTTACCTGATAAACCCAGATGCTTCCTGATAGTTCGTTCCATCTGAGCGCTGTCGAGAGAAATACTCGTGCGCTCACCGGCTACCGCCAACCTGTACCCGCCATTTAAGGGCATCAGGTTTATTACATAGCGTTTGTTATTCAGGATAATCCAGTTCACGTTACATTCATTTCTTGGAGAATAATGTGTCCGCAGACCCGGACACTGATGTTGTTACCTGCATGTCCTGAAGCCGCACTTGAGTGGCTATGAAGCTTTCCTGTTTCGGAATGCGGCCACTTTCATGCGATTGCCGCAGGTGGCCATGCTGCACCAGCGCCGGCGATGGGATTTACTCAGATCGTGAAAGAGTAAAATGCAGTTATGGGCTTCACACTGCCGCACATATTTGAACTTTTCATCCGTGACCAGCTTCACAAGTGCATCGGCTATGGGCCAGAGGAGGTCTGCCGGGCTGCCAGCATCTGAATACACATCCACACGATAGCGTTGTGTATCCTGATCCCATTTCAGCCGCGTTTCAGGGCGCCCTGTCTCGAGAATTCGGTTAATCACCGTCAGGTCTGACTCACTGGACTTCATGGCAGCATGCACGACCGCGCGGGCTGCACCCCGCAGCTGGCGAGCCTCCTCGAGTAGCCCACGCGGAGCCATAGTTCCTTTCGGCACAAGGTCCACCCTTTGCAGCCAGTCGATAACGCTCCGGGCGTCATCAAAGCAATCATGCCGGTTTTCGCCCGTCCCGTATTCACTGTTGATGAAGTCCAGCGCGAGATTATCGGCCAGGAAGAGAGGCGGGGAAGAAAGATTTTTGATTTCCATACGCACCTGTAACTCATTAAATAATTTTGACAGGTTACCAGAATTGTGTGTAACCTTCAATTAAGCACTTTAATAGTTACTCGATAATTGCTATGTCGCCTTCACATTCGGGATTATCGATAGCAGACAACGCAACGGCGCAGATGCACTACCGCGACAGGCGGGCAGGTAACGTTAATATTTTTTACCGCGAGGCCGTCCGGGAATTTCTTGACCGCCACGTCCGTCAGTCGGGTTGATCCACTTCAGGCATTCAGCAGCCTGGAGCCTGGAGCCTGGAGCCTGGCGGGCAGTAATGGTGAATAGACTCGCTTAAAGAAATGGGTAGCCACTGTTTTCCCGATGAGAGACGCGGCTGTCCGAAGCTAAACAGAAATTTCACATACCACAGGCGCGCTTGTCGGTTGACGATCGAGCCTTAACAGAGCCATTAACAAGAGGACAGGAACAATGCCGTTAACTCATGGTGTACAACATGTTGGTTTAGCCGTATCAAATCTTGAAGAGAGCGCAGCGTTCTTCACTGATTTACTGGGCTGGCAGGAAGTCAAACGGCGTGACGATTACCCGGCCATCTTCGTGAAAGACGGTGCAGTGATGCTCACACTCTGGAAAACACAAACAGAAGAACCCATTCAGTTCAATCGTAAAAACAATGTCGGGCTCCATCACCTGGCTTTGCAGGTGGAGACTAAAGAGGGTCTTTACCAGATCCTTGAAGTGTTGAAGGCAAATCAGGTTGAAATTGAATTTGAGCCCACCCTGCTCCGCGAGGGGCCGTCTATGCACATGATGTGCTACGAACCGAGCGGCATACGGGTTGAATTCTATTACCCGGGTTAAGTAGTTTCTGATGCCCTGTGCCAGGGACATTACCGTGATGCTATATCAGGGAGAAGTCCCTGGCGGCTGTTGCCTGTGCGATTGCCGTCCTGCTCCTCTGCATGAGCCATGCATTAAGAATGATGTGGCATGGGATCCCTGGGGCATTTGGCAGGCTTTTTACGCCTACAGTGAAGGCAATTTTCTCGCTTCAGGTGCCAGTGATTATTTCGCTTCGTCGAAGCGGGTTCTGGCCTTACAGCAACGGTAAACGATCCCAGGGGGTGCCCCATGCAGCAGACACGCAGTGTCTTTCATGACGGTGAACGTGCAGTACAGGCACGTGCCGAAGTGCCAGAGGAATGGCTTAAGCAGGTGGAAAGTTTTGTACGCACCGAGATGCCTCTGCAACATCGTAACTTCTTTGAAAATCTGCAGATGCTGATTCTGGGACTGCTCGATTCAGACGGCCGGCCGTGGTGCGTTCCGGCTCTCGGGTCACCAGGTTTTCTGGTTTCCACCACTCCGGACACACTCGAGATCCACCGGGCCCCCGTTCTTTCACGTGAACTCGACCTGGATCTGTCACCCGGTGCCAGCGTTGGCGCGCTCGGGATTGACCTGTTAAGCAGACGCCGCAATCGAGTGAATGGCCGGATACAGCATGCCGCAGCAGGTGTAATGACCATCGGGGTCGATCAGAGCTTCGGAAACTGTCCGCAGTATATTCAGGCCCGGCAGCTGCCTCCTGGCAAGGACGAGCCGGGAGCTGTGAGTCGCCGGCGCGGCAGCCTGACCGATCCGGAAGTTCGTCGGATTATTGAGGCCGCTGACACTTTCTTTATCGCCTCACGTGCGGCTGGTTCGCTGGATGGTGGAAGCGCCGGTGTCGATGCCTCGCACCGGGGCGGGCGTCCGGGATTTCTCGGTATCAACGGGGACGGCACGCTCTCCTTTCCCGATTTCTCCGGCAATCGCTTTTTCAACACGCTGGGCAACATCGAGAGCGACGGCCGGGTCGGCCTGTTTGTACCGGATTTTGAAACGGGTGAGGCAGTGGTACTCACGGGGCGCGGTTCCGTCGACTGGGACCCCGACCGTATCAGGTCGTTTGAAGGTGCCGAGCGCATCGTAGACGTGGTACCGGAAGAAATCTGGCATGCCAGTGCCGTGATGCCGGTTATCGGGCCCGAGTCCGAGCCGTGGCCCGGACTTGTTGCCACGGGCACCTGGAACGATGCGCGTCTGACCGCACTCAAAACGGGTGGCTACAGGCGCTTCCGGGTAGCGTCGAAGATTAAAGAGAGCGAGAACATCACCTCTTTCTACCTTACACCTGCAGATGGTGGTTCGGTTGAAATGCATCAGGCGGGACAGTTCCTGCTGGTACGGCTTCGAAGCAATGGTGAGGTATTTCAGCGTAGTTACACAATTTCGCAGGGACCAAACGGGCAGAACTATCGCCTCTCGGTCAAGCGGGAAGAATACGGGGTGGCGTCCCGGCTGCTGCACGACCATTGTGAAGCCGGGGACGTCATCGAGGTAGGGTCACCTGCGGGCAGCTTCGTGCTGGATGACAGCACCCAGCCGATCGTCATGCTTTCCGGGGGGGTGGGTATAACACCCATGATGGCCATGCTTGATGCGCAGATACTGGCCCTTGAAAAAGGGGCATCCCGTCGCATGGTTTACTTCGTTCATGCGACAAAGAACAGCGCCAGTCAGGCGTTTCGTCGCGAGCTCAGGGCCATGGCCCAAAGATACGACTGGCTTCGCCTCTTCACGGCATACAGTGCTCCCGGCCCGGAGGACAAACTGGGGGATACACACGACACTGAGGTGCGGCTCAGCGTGGATGCTCTCAGCAGGCTGCTCCCCTTTGGCGGCTATCAGTTTTACTTGTGCGGGCCGGAAAGTTTCATGCAATCACTTTATGCGGGGTTACGTGAAATTGGCGTGGACCCTTCACATATCCACCATGAGTTCTTCGGTGCCGGCGAGCTCGGGGAACCCGGGGAGGTATTCCCGGCCACAGTACTTCCCGAGAGTGCACAGATCACTTTTACCTCATCTGAAGTCAACGCCGAATGGACGAGTCAGAGTGGGACTCTTCTGGACGTTGCTGAGGCTGCGGGTCTCAGGCCCGGCTACAACTGCCGTTCAGGCAAATGTGGCTCATGCGCCGCCCGGCTGGTTTCCGGAAGCGTGCATTATCCACGCCAGCCGGCGATCGCTCCCGCCGACGGCGAGGTGCTGGTTTGCTGTGCTGTTCCTGCGGAAGGGTACGTAGAAATAGAACTGTGAACGGTTCCGGATTTTCGGGGACGGGTTTTGAGCGAGTCGGGCAGCACCGCCTGACTCGCTCAGGCGACGGCAGTCTTCCTCTGTCCGTTTTGTGTGGTATCTGCACAGGACGCGGACCGGCCTGCTCGTTGCCAGTGGTCAGCCACGTTTTTACACACCCCGAACCGAAAGCGGCAACACGCCGGTGGCCGGACGTGACCCAACAGGCGCCGTAATCCGGCGGCTTTGAATCCCCCTCAGACGGCCAGCGACCTCGCGCGCAATTCATCATTAAGGATCCGATCATTCTCGCCGTAGTCGACCGGGCAGTCGATTACGTGAACGCCTGGGGTCTTAACGCAGTGTTCCAGCAGGGGGAGCAGGGCTCCGGCGCTTTCAACACGGTAACCACTGGCGCCGTACGCTTCTGCATATTTCACAAAGTCCGGGTTACCGTAGCCCACAGCGAATTCGGCGTAACCCATTCTGGTTTGCTTGCAGCGGATCATGCCATAACCGTCGTCACGCAGTATGATGACGGTTATGTGCATGCCTAAGCGCAGTGCGGTTTCAAGCTCCTGGCTGTTCATCATGAAGCCGCCATCGCCGCACACGGCAATCACCGGCCGATCCGGATAAACCAGATGCGCGGCCATCGCTGACGGCAGGCCAGCTCCCATGGTCGCCAGGGCATTGTCGAGCAGGACCGTATTCGGTTTGTGTGCCTTGTAGTTGCGGGCAAACCAGATCTTATAAATACCGTTGTCCAGTGCCACGATGCCTTCAGACGGCATTGCACGACGAACGTCGGCCACCAGACGCTGTGGGTACAGCGGATAGCGGTCATCATCTGCGCCTTCGGCAATCTGCACCTCATTAGCCTCCCGAATCGCCAGAAGGCGGGTGAAATCCCACTGTACAGTGTTGTTCAGTGCATCGCCGATCCTCAACACAGCATCAGCGATATCACCGGTCACTTCGAGCTGCGGAAAATACAGGGCATCGGCTTCGGCGGACCGGTAGTCGATATGAATGACTTCGGTACTGCCGCGAACCATCAGAAACGGTGGTTTCTCACTCAGGTCATGACCGACATTGACGATCAGGTCAGCAGATTCGAAGGCCCGATGGACGAAGTCTCCGGTGGACAGTGCAGCGTTCCCCACAAAGCGTGGGTGACGCTCGTCCACGACCCCCTTGCCGAGTTGTGTGGTAACGAACGGGATGCCGGTCTTGTCGATCAGCTGCTTCAGGGCCCTTGCAGCCATTTTGCGGCTGGCCCCCGCACCGATCACCAGGATCGGGCTGCGGGCCTTCCGCAGCTTCGCTACGGCCGCGTCAATAGCGGAATGTTCTGCCAGTGGCCATCGGTTGAGGCTGCGCGGGATCGGTATGCTGTCAGTCTGCTCAGCGGCGATGTCCTCCGGCAGCTCCAGGTGCACGGCACCCGGTTTTTCTTCTTCAGCCAGGCGAAACGCTTCACGCATGCGTGAAGGGATATTGTCTGCCGAAGCAAGCTGGTGAGTGTATTTGGTGATGGGGTCCATCATGCTGCATACGTCGATAATCTGAAAGCGACCCTGCCTGGGATTTTTGATCGGTTTCTGACCGGTGATCATAAGCATAGGCATGCCACCCAGATACGCGTAAGCGCCCGCAGTAGCCAGGTTGGTGGCGCCAGGGCCAAGAGTGGACAAGCTGACTCCTGCCCTGCCGGTCAGGCGGCCGTAGGTGGCAGCCATGAAACCGGCGGACTGCTCATGACGGGTCAGCACCAGCCTGATCGGCGACTCACGAAGAGACTCCAGCAAGCTGAGGTTTTCCTCACCGGGAATGCCGAACACATACTTAACGCCTTCGCTTTCCAGGCACCGCACAACAATATCGGAGGCCTTAGCCATCTTGTTTAACCTCGGAGTCAGTTGTCAGGAACGACATTCAGGCTGCATCGCGCCAGTCTGCGATATCTTTTCTCGTGTATCGGTCATGACCTGCAATATGAGCTTTATGTAGAACAGTCTGTCTACATCTTAATTTAAGGGTAGAACGATCGTTCTACATAGTCAATATTTTTACTGATCCATGAGAATGGAAAAGGCGACTACGGGGCAGACTCCATAAATCACCCATGCGGTGCATGTCAAATCGCTGGCGATTCGGGACGTCAGAGAGCGATCGATACATCACCTGAATAACATCTCTTTCCACTTTATTGCTATTTCAGTCAGTTACCTCCCTGAATCTTGCTCTTTCTGCAATAATGCTAATATTGCAATAAAATGTGTTATTTGTTGCGTACAGTGCATTTAATTATCTCTTTCGCTACAGAGAGCCGAAAACTCATTAAATCGGATAACAGGGTGACGAACTTTGCATGAAGGGCATCGGGTGACGTTTTCCAGAGAAAAAAAGGTCCCTACCGCTTATTATTCATGAAATTTCTTATGGAAAACGCAGGATATCTATGTTTGGAAAACTTCTAAAGAGTGTCTCATGGCAGGTCAGAGCTGAGCTCCGGCGGAGCCTGAAGTCGAACCGGGATTACAAAAAACTACGCTGGAACCCGGTGGAGAGAATACTTGTTTCCTGCTCCACCCATTACATCCGGGCTATGCTGGTTCTTTGGTCCGCAGCCTTCGGGGCTGTTGGCGTGGTCGAATATTTTCGCCCTGTATTGCAACCTTTCGCTGTGCAGCATTTTAAGGGCATTACCAAGCTTTCAGATTGGATGTCTAATTTACTGGGTAGCCAGTTGACTATAATCGGTATTGTATTTCCGCTGGTTGTGGGTCTTATAAGTGTTTTGTTTCAAAAGAAATCAGCAAGGATCCATATTCAGTCCGCGTATCAACTTCATTCTGGATATATGTTTGCGGGCCTGAGTGGTCTTTCACTAGCTGCATTTATCGTGTTGGGCGGTATGACGTTATCTATAGGTGATGGATATCTTAATACTTCTTTCGCCGTAACAGCTTTTGTGTGGATGTTATTTAATATTTTCCTATCTATCTGGTTCTTTGTCAGCAGTTTGAATGTTCTGGATGAGAACAAGCGCGATCGTCTTCTGAATAAGTATTTTTTGTCACAGGTAGTGGATGACTACATTCAAAATTCCTATATACTTGCATGGCTCCGATATCCTGGGGTTAATATTGGGGGGGATTATCTTGGCTGTATTAAAATACTTCCTTACTCACTCTCTGAAAAGGAAGAAATGACCCATGTTAAATTTAATTTCAGGAAAAATGATGTTATTATAGATGTCTATATAAGACCACTTTTGTTTCTGCTGAGAAGACTTAAAAAGGTGGATGGACAGGATGCAGAAATTATTATTTTGCCCTCCTTTGGTGTTCGTTCTGGTGAACTGACATTATTATCATCGAAAGGTATCATGCCTGTTTCAAAATTATGGCGATATTTATTTCGCCGTTGTATTGTGACAGGGCATTCTGGGAATAACAGAAGTCTGGATGATATTACTTTTGATTTCTTTGGCGAGGCTTACGATGCACTTAACGATAAAAATATTAGCGTATTCAGAACAGGTGTTAATCGATTAACGGATATCTATACCTCTATTAAAAGAAGTTATAGTTACAGTAGTGATGGAAATTATCTTGATGAAGTAAAAGAATCGGGGTTCAGCCACACATTCAGTGATTCATTCCATTATGATTTGAGAAGGTTTGTTCGTGAAACCGTAAAGTCAACCGAATATTCAGGCGAGTATTTCTATGAATCTATGGCCATTCCATTACATGTGTACAGAAAAACACAGAGTACTCGTTTTACCGATTTCCAACAATTTTTACTGTCGCTTTTCAGAGTATGGCATGTGTTAAACGAGTGGAAAGCAGGACTGGGTGTCACACTCTCGGCCAGCCAGGAGCAGACTCATCAAGAACTTGTACGCCATTTTATTGGTCTGTGGGAGGGCTGGAGTATGAGCTCGATCATTGGCAAACCAGGGAGCGAAGATTCTACTGGCCGCCTGATGTATCATCTGCATAACACCGCCAGGCTGCTTATTCCGTCAGTGGTTGCAGATAATGCTTCTTCCGTACGATATGCTCACGACGTTCTGTGTCTCTGGTTTAACCAGAGCCGGTTTCCACGGCACTGGGAGGAAGAGTACCACTGGCACAGTTTCTTCCTGACCCCGGATTATCTGTCTCTGGATGAAACAGACTCGCAGTGGGCAATGTTACTCAGGGGGCGTCCATATAAAAAAGATGCGGCCTTATCCATTATGTTTGCAAATGCCTTGTCTGATTTACGCCTGTTAATGGCAGGTTATCTCATTGCGCATTTTGAACCCCAAGAAAAGATAGATTTAGCTGATCTTATTAACCATATCATTACGTCTGAATTATATGAAGAAAGAGACACTCATGATACGCTGACATCTGCGTTCAGACGTTCTGTCGATATCATTGATATGATACTGAGAATTGAGCACTGTAATCTTCATGCGAATACAAACTGGTACAGCGGGCTATCAGAAACCATTGAGGTTATGAACTCATATAATGAAAGGCCTTACATTCCGGGGCGTACGTATACAGGAGTACATGAGGATTTAGGGAGCCTCTACGGAGCATTTTCCTTGCTGGCTATAAAGCTCGCCAGACCTGCTGAGCAGGTTACGCAGCGTGCTAATGACGCCCTTGCGGGAGGGTTGTTTTCCTATTTCAGTAAAGTGAGAATAATTTCTGTTCTTGAACGGCTGAAACGTGATCCTTCAGTCCCTTATGAAGGCTATATCATTTCAGAAGCGGATTATGCAACGAACGTGGTTTTCTTTAATGACGTTCTGGATAAATACATTGAGGTCTTCAGTCGCAGCAAAGCGGCAGATATCGTTGCTGCCGAAGTAGATCTTGAACGTCTCAGGAATACCGACACTCGTCTGACAAAAGAACTTCCTGGGGCATTGTCTGAAGAGACTCTGCTTAACTACTTCACTTTTTCTCAAAATTCAGAATGCGATCGCAACTGGCTGGTGAGATACATTCCCATGAGTGTTCCCAAAGATTATGTTGCCAGAGAACTTAATAGTAATTTCTACGGAGATTTTCCGTCTATATCAGATGTAAGGACAAATATTTACCACAGACTGCATAATTTACTGTGGCAATCACAGGCTAAATTAACGATGAAGGTCAAAAACCTCGAAACACTGTTAATGAAAGTCGCGCAACGGTCCGCCGATCAGCAGAATTACATACTGGTGAGCTACGGTTCCCGCTTTAGCGAAGAACTGAGGGAACTGGTTTATCAGCCGGAAAGGCATGACGCGTTTAGCATACAGGTTGATGTGTCGGCCAGAGGTAGCCGCACTCTGCCCTTCAGGATCAATAACTGTCTTATTTACCTTGTCCTCAATTCCGAACAGGAATTTTCGGTTATGGTCAGCGCGGAATCCTTCGGTGAACTCAGGCTGTTCAGGTACCCGGATGGAACCCTTTTTAACACCTTCTACCGCAGTAGTGACAATCCACTTGAAGGAGTGATGACAACGCTCTGGGAAATGGAGATGGAAATCACTGGTCCACTGGTGGCCCGGTTTGAACATCGCTGAGCAAAGTTAAGGTGACCCCGGATGGGGTCGCTGTTAAATTGCTTTGTTGTTAATAATTAATTCAAATTGCGATACTTATAGCAATAATCTACGTATCACAACAATTCACCGTTTTTTCTGCGTATCCTGCAATAATCTCTCTCTTCCTTTCCTGAGATCCGAAAAGCGGCTGAGCCGGAAGCGAAGTAACGCAGCGCCAGTAAATATTTCTCTCCTGCGTTACCGACAATCGCGTGGTGCCCGGACATAATTGCCGGAACCGGACCTGATGAGGAAAAGACATGCATTACCTGCATACCCGTACTGCCGATGACGTGCTTAATACACTTAAAGCATACAGTGATGACCTCCACGAACATTCGCTGCGAAAACCGCACTGGCCGTTGCTGGACAGGCTTATTTCCCGTGAAACAGAAATGATGCCGGTATGGGAAAACATTGCGCAGCAGCGGCTCAGCTGGCAGCAGTGCCACACCCTGCTGGAGCAGATTTTTTTTGCGGGAGCGTATGGCACTCAGGATCATAACAGCCGGCTGAAAGCTGACTACCGCAGGCTGACCGAGCTGAATGAGAAAATCGCCGCGCAGGCGGCAGCGTTGTCTGCGCTGCTGACAGAGCAGGGCCAGATACTCAATCGTAACGCCTTTTCACTGGAGCGCACGACGCATATTGTCGATCTGATTGAGATGGCCTCAGCGCAGAACGGGCACTATCGTTCGTATTTGCGTGATCCTCTCGACGCCTTGCGCAGCCAGTATGACGGCAAATACTGGCCCTCTCTTGAACAGATCCTCAACGTCGCCGCCAGGGACATTCCTGAAGCCGAATTTTTACACCGGAGCGAGAAAGCTATTGTCGACGGCAGAGGGGAAGCCGTGCCGGACTACCTGCGGGTGCTGTTTGAAGGCATTGAAACAGCCCGGAGCAGCTGCTGGAAACTTCCGGCTCGCTTTACCCTCACCGATGCCAGTCTGGCAATACTGGTCACGGTATCGCTCGATACCGATAACATCAGTAATGAGCGGGTCAAAATGATACGCACCAGGCTGTATAAAGAGGGGTTTCCGGGGGCATGGGCAACCCCTCGCAGGATCTCTCCCCAGCCGCCGGCTGCCGGCGGGGAGGGCAGTAAACACTGCATCCGGTGACTTAAAAAGTCCGTAGCAGCTCATTAATCAGCGGCTGCGGGATCTGGTCCAGACCTGCGTCAGAAAACGTTGCCGCAGTCATCCGCTTGAACGCAGGTTCTTTTTCCCGAAGGCGCCTGATAGCATCCGGTTCCAGCTGCAATAACGTGCGGACGTTTGCAGCCGCATCACGGTAACGAACATCATCAGTGTAGGCCTTCTTGTCAGTATCGCCGAACCACTGTTCAATGATGTCTTCAGAAAAGGCGGTGGCCAGCCCTTCTTCAAGTACCGGTGCCTTTACGCCGATCACCGTGCTCAGCGTATGGACGCATTCGTGGGCAAGCTGATAGACGGCGCGTTTGACATCCGTAAAGGTTTTTGCCCCTAGCATTATGACAATAGAACCACTAACCGAATTTACATCGGATTCAGGGTACCAGACTTGTGGGACGCCCTCATGAAACTCAACTCCAGCCAACCACCAGTTCCTGTCACGCGGACCGTAATCAGACTCTATCTTATTCATAATCAGATGAATATAAGTGGCGAGAGTCGTGGAATTTTTGTATGCACCAGTATGATCATTGAAAAGATGGTCAGGAATACCGTGGTTATTATTCATTTTTTATCTCCAGGGTTAATTTTTGCCGGCCATTTCATGGAGCAACGTTACAAGATAAGTGTCCACCGTTACGGCGAGGCTGGCCGCCACCTGATCCGCTGAGGTTGGATTCCCGTCCTCCTCGTGCCCGCTGGAGTACATATGAAACTCTGTGACGCCGGAGAGAAACCGGAATCCCATCTCATATTTTCCGGTCTGCGAATTGCGTACCGCTTTTCCGTACACGCTACCGGGCAGAAACACCCTGCCCTCCAGTTCCGGGAAAGTCAGGCCGGCATCCTCCAGGGCATTTTCATGTTCCAGGGTTTTGGCCTGCATCCGCACAATCCATGCCCCGTGGTGATAATCATGCTGCTGTATGACCGATATCATGACGTTGTCGTCCCGGTAAACAAATTCACGCAGCGGCTCAGGGCGTGCCAGCAGGCCTGAATCACGCAGTACCGCCTGTAGCCTGGAAAACTCAGTTTCGTATTGCTGTAGTGCAGTGCTAAACCCGTTAACCATCCGGACCGGGATCGGGGGGCAGGACGGTAAGTCAGACAATGCAAAGTCACATCCGGTCAGGTGGTAGTGAATGCGGGGGAGCATCCGCCGTGCTGAGGCTGATAAATCATTGTCCTCGGGCAGGGACTCCAGTCGCCAGCCATTCTGCTGAATGGCTGCGGCATGACGGGAGAGCTCCAGTTTTGCGGCGGCAAGTTCAGCGAATTCTGTCGCGCCGGAACTGAGCATGTCCTGGATTTTATGCATCTGGTTGAGCGCATCGCCATACTGGGTGGCAATGGCCAGGGTAAGATCGGTTGCTGTGAAAAGTCTGGTCTCAGCGATGAAAGGCAGCCTGCGGTGCTGGACGAGGTACTGCCAGAATAGTGTAATAGCCTGCGTTGTGTTCAGACCATGCTCCCGCAGAACGTCATCTCCGCCATCCTTGAGTACATCATCTATCTTTATGTTTATGGCTGCCATCTTATATGCTCTCCTGTTTTCCTGTGTGTTATTTTTTACCACCAAACACAGATGTAGTAAATATGCTACACAGTAAATTTAGCTCCTACATAGCAACATAAACACCATGGTACTTCCTCCTTTTCCGGGCAGATCCGATTTCTGGTGAAGCCGGATCTACTCTATGTTCGTCAATGTAAAAAATCCCGGGAATGCATAAATCACATTACAAACGAAACGTAATATGCGCCTACATCACAGCAACAACGCTTACCTTACGTCAGGATATAACGGAACCTAGAATTTACGGTTAAGGACAGACGAATGGAAATTGAAATACACCACTGCAATAACATCGAGCGGGCCCGTATCACCCTCACGGAAGATAAACTGAATATCAAATTTGCGCCCAACGGTACCGGCAAAAGCACGCTCTCCCGGGCCATAAGCTGTGCGGCACGGAACGATACTCAGGGACTGCAGGCGCTGATGCCCTTCCGGCTGCGCGGAGAAAATCCCGATAGTGCCGGGCCTGTTGTCATCGGTGCTGAGGGGATTGGAGACGTGATGTGCTTTAACGAAGAGTACGTCGGCCAGTTTACGTTCCAGCCGGACGAGCTCATCAGTGACAGCTTTAATATTCTTATCCGCAATGAAGCCCATGCGGAAAGAGAGCGTGAAATAGAAGAAATGACACAAACGATCCGGGTGGTTTTCACGGATCACGCCGAGCTGAATTCGCTGATAGACCACCTGCAGGAACTCAGTACTGCCTTTAAATCAACCAGTTCCGGAATTTCACGTGCTTCAACCGGCATGAGAGGGCTGTCAGGTGGTAATAAAATACACCACATTCCGGCAGGTCTTGAGAACTATCAACCCTACATCCGCAGTGAACGCCGCGTTGATTGGATTGACTGGCAGACAAAGGGACTTGAGTTTTCCCCCCTTTCAGATGGCTGCTGTCCGTTCTGTACCGGTGATATCAGGGAAAAGGAAGCGCAAATCCGCCAGGTCAGCGAGGAGTACGATAAATCCACCATTAAAAACCTGACCGCCATCATCAGACTGGTAGAAAACCTTGGTAATTACCTGACGGAGGACGCCAGAGAACGCCTTCTGGCCATCACGCAGCTTCAAAACGGTCCGGAAGCAGAACATATCGAGTACCTGATAGCGCTGAAACGCCAGACCGACACACTGACGGAGAAACTCACTGCACTGAGAGGCCTGAATGTTTTCACACTGCAGGAACAGCAGAATGTTCGGGAGGTGCTCACTGCCAGGCTGATTGACCTGCAGTTCTTCCCCGATCTGCAGTGCGAGCTCACGCAGGGGATCACCAACAGACTGAACGCGGCCCTTCAGGACCTGATAAACCTTGCCGGACCGCTGCAGGGAAAAATTAACCGGCACCGGGACAGCATGGTCCGGCTGATCGCCCAGCACAAAACAAACATCAATAATTTCCTCACCTATGCCGGCTATAAATACAGGGTGGATATTTCCGGTGAGGGCGCTCAGAGAAAGCTCAGGCTACGACACATGGATTTTGACGGGTATGTCAGCGGCGGCAGCCAGCATCTCAGCTACGGAGAACGGAACGCCTTTGCGATTGTGTTGTTCATGTATGAATGCCTGTCAAAAAATCCGGGACTGATTATCCTGGACGATCCCATTTCCTCTTTTGACAAAAACAAGAAGTTTGCCATTCTCGAAATGCTGTTCAGGCGGGACAGCGGTGAATGCCTGAAGAACCGGACTGTACTCATGCTGACGCATGACGTGGAGCCTGTGATTGACACGCTGAAGTCGGTCAGAAAGCTGTTCAGTAATCTGGTGACCGCCTCCTGCCTGCGTCTGTCTGCCGGAGTCATAGAGGAATTACCCGTTAACGACCGCGATATCATGACGTTCATGCAGATCTGCAAATCCATCACCGTATCAGCAGACTGTGAGGAGATCATTAAGCTCATCTATCTTCGCCGCTACTTTGAAATCGTTGACGAACGTGGCGATGCTTATCAGCTCCTGTCCAATCTGTTCCATCGTCGCGTAGTTCCGCTGGATCATCGCGAGCCTGCCGCTGCGGGCACGGGCTACCCCGAAATGGTGCCGGAGAAAATTCAGCAGGCCCGGCAGGATATCCGGGAGTATGTGGACAGCTTTGATTACCCGCGACTTCATGCACTCGTAAGTAGTCCGGAAGAAATAAAAAACCTGTACCGTCGCTGCCGTAACGGCTATGAAAAACTACAGGTATTCCGTTTACTGGAGCTGGATCAGGATCATCCGGTAATACGAAAATTCGTTAACGAAACGTACCACATAGAAAATGAGTTCATATGTCAGCTGGATCCGTCCAGGTTCGATCTCATCCCGGAGTACGTAATCGTGGAGTGTGACAAACTCATCGCCCTGCCACCTGCAGCTAATCAGGGCATCATTGCCCGTACTGCCTGAGTCACCTGCCTCCCCAGCTGAATTTCCGAAGGGGAGGTCTTTTGGTACATCATTCAAAAATTTTTACCACCTTAAAGTGATTCCGAAGAGACTGAAGTGAACACCGCTTCTTATGGACAACGCTGCCTCATCCACATCAATTCAGTGGTTGTTGATCTTTTGAATTCATACATACATACTCTCTCCGTCACCAGAGTTGAACGCCTGGTGACGGACTTCTGCGCATTTAAGGGGACTTAAATGCGACCACAATCTGACGATCCACTTGTCAAAATTGTATATTTTTCAGTTACTTCCATTTTCTTTTTGGCGATTTCTGCAAACTTGATCCTGCTTTTTTTGATTGGATTAGGGATAGCAGAAATGAATGAACGAGCAATAGGCGCACTTGTCAGTATCGCTCTGGCTTTGATCCATTTAATGAGGAAACTTATTGCTGTGATCGGAAGAGAAAATAGTAACGGAACCTGAAAACCTCCGAAAGGAGGTTTTTTTCTTGAAGGCCATCGAGGGGTATCTGAGGATTCACAATTTCCCATACTCTCCTTGGGTGATATAAAAAAGTACCACATCTGGCACCACGCTTACTTTTTACATAAGCCAGCCTGCAACTGACTGACTCTTCCTGTATGAGTTCAGGCACCCGGTTTAAACTTCCTAGTATCATTTGCTACCAGTATGGCAAAGGTCGCGATGGCGTATCCGGTGATCGTCTTTCGTCCGGGCCGGTCTGATAGCAGCGCACAACCGGATTAACACGTCTTCACGGATTATACCCGGGTTCTCATTCAGAATCGGTTACGGGATATCGCAGCTTTCACCTCTGAAACAAGATCACTGTAATTCCCCTGCCCCTCTATTTTTGTCAGCCTGCTTTTGATCTGTTCCTCACTGCCTGTAAACTCCGCGATCTGAGTCAGGCTAAGCGCCCTGTAATGCCCGGTTGCAGAGCTTATCCCGCGGTAACGCAGGGCAAGCAGAAATCTGAGAAATTTTTCATCCTCTGCAGTTTCATTCTGTACCCATGCCTTTACGCTTTCCAGTCCACTAATATCGCACCACGCCCAGATATGGGACTGCAGCAGACCGTCCAGACTAAACTGACCGGTAATATCAGGAGCATCAAGACGGAAAGCCAGCCGGCGCTGCAATAGTCTTAATTCTTCCGGGGGTAGAAACTGCTTTTGTTCATCCGTCGCCTTGTTTCCGGCAAGGCCGTGCAACCAGAGTAACTGGCGAAAGAAGTCCGCTATCCAGCGCCACGACTTTCCCGTATCCAGCATTTCGCTCAAATGTTCCTGAACAGGCCAGCGCTTGTCTTCGCAGATCCTCTCCAGCAGGCGGACAGCCACACTGTTCATATCGAGATTATGGGGTTCGAACCATTCATTACGGATGGTGTAACGCTTAATAACCTCATCGCCGTGCTCAAAGAAGAATCGCAAGAAGCCTTCGCATTCTTCAGTTGTACGCGCGGCAATTACCGGCCAGGTCAGCTGACTAAGTATATGCTCGAACCAGGTCCGGGAGGAAATGTTGTTGCTGTTGATGCGGCTCAGCAGCTCTTCTGCCTGAGCGGGGTGTTCAGCCGGGTTTCCTGCCTTACGGAAGAGTTCGGTGAAATAGTCAGGTGGCAGGACATTCTGCGGGGAGGAGTACGCAAAATAGTAACGCCAGTAGACAGCACTGCCGAGGCGCCGGTTGGCCGTCAGGACGGCTTTTGCGTCATCGTCCACCTGAACGAACAGCTTCAGATGCTCAGTTTTATAACCTGATATACCCGGGACCCAGTGACGCAGTGATGTCACGGATTTCGCTTCTGACGATCGGAACAGTGAAAGGTGTTGGCCAAGGCTGGTGACCATCTCAGCCTGCTCCGCCTCGCTGACGGTACCGTCGCCGGACTCCACCACGGCCCTTTCGGTGAGATAGTGCTCGATCCAGTCATAAAGATCCGGGTTGACTGTCCGGATGAGCTGCAGGAAGCACAGGTCCGGTAGCCAGACATAATCCCTGAGGCCACTGTAGCGGAAGGCCAGCGCATTAAGCGTAAGCTGAACCTCTCGGGGAGTTTTCAGACCTGCCCCGTACATATCCGTGACCGTTCTCAGCTCCTGAAGAAGTGTCTCATCGGGGTCGGTCCGGCAGACAGAGGTGTAGAGTCTGATCACACCCGCCATAAATTCCCTGCGCAAATCAAAACTTTCCGGTCTGGGAAGACTGAACGACAGCGGGATGATTTTCTGCAGATAGAGCTTGCCGTTCTGCACACCGAGACCAGATTCAACCGCATGCGCCAGCACATCCCGGTCGTAGCACATGACGTAGCGGAATCGCGAGAAGTCCGCGACCGACCGTACCATACGAAGCACTTCCACCGCCTGCGCAGGCTCCAGACGATCCAGATCGTCAATCACAACGATAAAGCTGATGTCCAGCGCAGCAATTTTACCTTCAATGTCAGCCCGGAGTTCAGCCGCAGTCTGTTCCCGTCCCTTCAGGCTGGTTTCCGCCAGGGCGTCCATGCCGTCGGCGACAAGTCCCAGGCCCGGAACAAAATTACCGGCGAATCGCGTCACAGGCGCAAGCCGGCGCGAAGTCTGCTGCGCGTAGTTGAGAATATTCTCTGCGAGTGGCACTGCCTTTTCTGCCAGCACCATGGCCGACGTATCCAGACTGGTCAGCCTGGCTGCGATGGTCATCATCAGCGCGCTTACCGGGCTTTCATCCGGTGAGTTGACCCAGGGAGAGAAAACCACAATCTGCGTGGTGGTCGGAACCTGAGTCTTCAGGTGTTCAGTCAGTAAGTTCAGCAGGCTGGTTTTGCCGGAACCCCACTGCCCTTCGATACCAATCACGGTGCTGACATTTTCATCCAGGGCGCTGATGCTGCGCGCCAGCCCCTCTGCTATCGCCGTATACCCGTAACGGTCATCTTCAGCCTTCAGTACCGGGCCTTCAAAGCCGGCGCGAGACAGAACATTTTCAGTCGCCATCTACAGATCTCCGTACAGGCAGCGCAGCCCGGTCAGGGCCTCCGTGAGCATACCTTCCGCGCATTTAGCGGTGAATTCCCGGACCAGTGTCTCAAACGCCTCTGCCGGCATAAAAATCCGCAGGCCGTCTATTCCGAAAAATCCCTCCTTCGTGACGTGCCCGGGCGGGGAGAACATCACGCGCTCCCCCTGGTGACCGTGCGCCAGGGCTTCCGGATGGCGGGTATACAGAGTGAACAGGCCCAGCAGTTCGGAGAAGGTCTCCCAGCCGTACGGCACCACGAAGTCCTGGCCGGTGATCAGCAGGTGCAGACGGGGCGTGGTGTACCAGGCCCCAGGGCGTTCTCCGGGGTGCTGGCCGTCAATGCGGATTTCAAGGCGCAGCGTGCCGGCCTCAATGGTTTGCGTGACGGCCGGGATCACCGGGCGCAGCTCCTGAGCCAGATCTCGGGCCTTCTCCCCGCTCCAGTCCAGCCCGCGCAGCATCAGCGGGAAAACGGTTTTCAGCCGCGGCAGGGTGAAAATCCTGGCGAGAGCACTGTCGGGAATATCGGCGAGGTTGAAACAGTCGCTCTCCAGCGGACGCAGGAGGTGTTCGGCATACATCTGGTCCACAACGGGGCGCAGCTCTGCCCGGAAGGCGTCAAACTCTTCCATCCAGTTTTCCCCGGACAGGCGGAAGATCCCCTTCAGGTAATGACCGTCCACCGGGCGGTCATGCTCCACCTGCCAGGCCAGCAGGTCGCGGGTGATGTCGAGCAGTGTGTCCAGAGCCGGGAGCGTGGCCACTCTGTTCCGGCCGCAAATAAAGGCCTCCCGGGCATACGCCAGGATGAAGCGCAGCTCATCCCGGGAGACCGGAGCAGTGCCGAAGGTCTGGCCGAGAATGATATGCCGGTACAGCTGCCGGACCGTCGCCTCCGGATCGGCGACCAGCTGAAAATATCCATCGCCGGCGGCGGCCGTTTTCAGCCCGTTATCGAGGAAGCGTTCGGCCAGGGCATTGACCGAAGTATTTTCCCGACCGGCGCGCATTTTCAGCGCCTCGATCAGCTTTTTGCGAAAACGCAGGTTAAGCTGGCTGAGCATCATCGTTCCTTTCATCTTTGTTTTATTCTTTATGCTAACCTAGCATTTATGAAAAGAGCTACAAATTAATCTAATTTAAAGCTGTAGTTTGTGATGCGGTATGAATTACTGAATGCGATGATTGTAATGCTACAGCAACGCCCGCCCCTTCTTATTTTCGCACAGATCCGAAAACCCTGAGTTCCGGATCTTTCAGAACCCACAGGCGCGCAGCGGCCCCATGACACAAGATGTAGCGGTACCTTCAGCTGCGAATGACGCTATATGTTGTGTTCCTGCCCTGCCCCGTGACCGCCCGCTCACCCCCATAAAAGGGCGGTGTGGTTATTCCGTGTGCGTGGTAAACTTCCGGAAAGTTGCTATATTCATGAAAGTCGGATCACCCTGAAACGGGCGTCCGGTAATTTACAAGAGTTGCTATACGCAGGCTTTTTATCATATTAGTAATGATTACGACAGGGTAATTTAAGGACGATCATCATCAGGGATGTCACGAAAACAATAACCAATAGTGACTGTTGCACATGAATAAATCCCTCCACGAAAGCGAGCGCGTCCCGGTTTCACTTGAAACCGTCTGGCGGGCGCTGACCGCCCTCGGCCATCAGCGACTCTGGCTCCGCCCCCCTGAGGATCATGGCGTGCACACCTGGCTGATTGTGACCTGGGACGGCCTGACGGTGGCCGAACGTATCCGGGCCTCCGGCTCCTGGTGGCTGACCGGGGATGCCAGCGCCATCTACACCAATCCGGAGCGGATCGTCCCGGACGGGCTGGAAGAGCTCACCTGGCTGTCAGTGCAGCGGCGAATGAAGGACGGATTCTGAACCCGGTCGGTAAAAACGCACGGGCGGGATTTATCAATAAAGGGACACATATGGCTGACTGGTTTATTGCGACTGAAGGCGTGAAGGTGGTGAAGGAAGGTGCCAGCCTGTGGCCGCAGATCATTACGGCGGTTTCGTCGATAGGTGCAGCCTTGGGTGGCGTGGGTCTGACTCATCATTTTACCCGTAAGCGTGAGGAAAGAACTGCATCTGCGAAACTAGAAAGTGAACGCCTTTATATCAGTACCGGTCTAGTTTTTTTGCTGGAGCGATTTGCGCAGCGTTGCTTACATGCAGCACAGGATGAAGGTGAACGTGATGATGAGGCCCGCATCACTGCAAACTTTCAGATCCCCGAACTAAGTTTTGCCTCAGTCGCTGGGGACTGGCGATCCTTACCTCAAGCTCTCTTATACCAGATTCAGCAACTTGAGGTTCTCAGGGAAGAGGGCGTTTCGGCAGTGAGCTCTGCTTTTATTGAAAGCTCCCCCTATGACGACGATGGTATTGTTGAGCTGAACAATCAGGCCAGCCGCCTGGGAATAAGAGCTATCCACCTGTCCCGCCAGCTCAGAATACTGAACTCAATGCCTGATGATCGGCTTGAAGAATATTCCTGGTCATTATGGCCAAAGTTGTGTATTGCCAGGGGGAGCGCTCTTGAACGGGTTATCAGATACGCGCATCACCGCGTAATAATGCCCGTTATCCAGGTAAAAACGACTTCCTCCTCTGCTCAGAAAGGTAACTCACCATGACTTTGCCCGCTGTCTCTGGTTTTCTCTCTGCCCCAGGAGGCATGGCATCGATGCAACTGCCGGTTGCTATTGACTATCCGGCAGCACTTGCTCTTCGTCAGATGGCTCTGGTTCAGGACGAACTGCCAAAATACTTGCTGGCGCCGGAAGTGAGCGCCCTGCTCCACTACGTGCCAGATCTCCACCGCAAAATGCTACTGGCAACCCTCTGGAATACCGGCGCGCGTATCAATGAAGCCCTGGCGCTTACGCGTGGGGATTTTTCGCTGGCACCGCCCTACCCTTTCGTGCAGCTGGCCACGCTCAAACAGCGGACCGAAAAAGCCACCAGAACGGCCGGCCGTGCTCCGGCCGGTAGCCAGCCTCATCGTATCGTTCCACTTTCCGATCCACAGTATGCCAGCCAGCTGGAAATGATGGTGGCCACCCTGAAAATTCCGCTGGAGCGCCGTAATAAACGCACCGGCAGAACCGAGAAGGCACGGATCTGGGAAATCACAGACAGGACGGTCAGGACTTGGATAAATGAAGCAGTTGATGCGGCTGCCGCCGACGGGGTGACGTTCTCAGTGCCGGTGACCCCGCACACGTTCCGCCACAGCTACGCGATGCACATGCTGTACGCCGGTATTCCGCTTAAGGTGCTGCAGAGCTTAATGGGACATAAGTCGGTCAGTTCGACTGAGGTCTATACGAAGGTTTTTGCCCTGGATGTGGCGGCACGGCATCGAGTGCAATTTTCAATGGCAGAGGCTGATGCTGTTGCAATGCTGAAAATCAGATAACTAAATTTTTTAACGTTTACAGACAGTTGTAACGAAACCCACTTATCCGATAATAAATTAATCTTGCGTTACGTGAAAACTGACAGGGTACATAGCCGGAATTCACGTAGCACACTTTAGCTCTTCTTCATTATTTACCTTCTCGTTCCGATCCTGCTCATCCTGGCATTACCCCATTTAACCAGAACGCATTTCACTGTTGCCGATAGCCCATGGGGTTGACTTTGCGACCGCGGTCGCACTCAGAAGGATGGCCACCTTAACCGTCGCCCCCCTGGCGTACCTCCTCGCCTCCGAAGTGAAAGCCCTGCTCTTCTATATGCCGGACCTGTGCCATCACATGCTGTTCTCCACTTTCTGTAACACGGATGTGCGGATCGGTGAATCCCGGACGCTGACCCCGAAATCCTTTGATCTCGACGGGTTAAGACCCTTTGTGAAAGTACCGGGCTCAGGGCATCCGGCCTGACGCACAATATTGACTGAGTGATGAAGGGAAACATATCGCAGTGAAGATGTTCAGCAGACTGCCCGCTTTCCCACACACCGCAGTCAATATCAATACCCCGGTAGGCGTATCCGCATATCGCAGTCAAGGCGGGCAAAACCTGAAGGTGATGATGAATCAGTATAAATTGACTGTGGTATGCAGAACGCATACCACAGTCAACAAACCCTAGAACGGCATATCTCAGTCATTTTCCGGTTTCACGCTGGCGAGCGCTTTTGCCAGTTTCTGAGGATCAATACCTGCAGCCTTCAGGGCTTTAATCACTTCGTCATAGTTCTGCTCAGGTACTTCCTCTTCCGGCTCACGGGGAACAACGACCTTGCTACTAATGAGTTTAGGATTACGGTAATGCACGCTGAAGTAGGTGGCCCGGCCGCGTTTGAATTCAGTGTAATCCAGATAGCCGATATCCTTCAGCTGCGCCATGGCTTTGCGCACCGTGTGGTTCTGCGTGTAGAGGTTAGATGTTAGGTTGAGTCTGTCTCGCATACGCTTCATGGAGATAGGGGCCGGATTCTGTGGCAGGCTTTCGATGTAGGTATAGAGTGCCTGTGCGGATTCCTTGCGCTGCAGGGCATCGATGGCCTTCAGACGCAACAGGACCCGCCTGTCCATTTGATAAAGCTCAAAGAGCTTGGGCTCTGCCCTGATCTCCACAACATCGGCAGTGATGTCGTAATAGGCTGACTGAACCAAGTGCGTAGTCCACCCTTTCGTTTCACTCTGAAACTTGAGGGTTACGGATGCCAGCTTGAACAGGGAGTTGCTGATCCTGTCGCGCATTTTCTTGTTAGAGCGCCGGGAGTCAAAACCACACATTTTAACGAACTCAACAAAAGACAGCTTGAGCGTGTCGTCCTTGACGCCAAAATCATACATTGAACGGATGATCCCAAGCCAGACTTTGAAGTCCGTATCCATATCGAGGCGCGATCCGGTGATCCTGACATCGGTATACCCTTCACTCCGGGCAATGGACAGCTGTACGAGCTCCTCAGTCGCATCCGTGACGTTTTTGCGGTTCGTCTTACTCCTGGAGGTTGATTTCAGGGTAGGAACGAACAAACCAAGCCTCATGAGCGCAACAGGCTGAACAGTACTGGCGCTGTTGACATCCAGCTTAACAACTTCGCCCGTTGTCTTGTTGACCTCCTGAAGATTCAGGGGTAACTCATTATTTTCCATAGCCATTTTATTAACCCGCGGTTATCCACAAAGGAAAGTATATACGCATATCACAGTCAACGGAAATACATACCCCAGTTAATACAATTGCATACCGCAATAGGTGATCCCGCACATAACAGTCAACATACCACACACCACAGTTAATGTAGACAGTCTCCGGGCTCAGGCGTAGCGGGGCGCTGCACGATCCGGGGATCTCTTTTTGATCTCACCATGATCTCCTTAAGGATCAATTACTGGATCGAAATATGGAATAACTGACAGCATCCCGTACATATGGACGACTGACATGACACAATATGAATCCTGGTACAACAACCCGGTAATACAACACCCTGAAAGTCAATAATATTGACTGTGATATGCAGAGAAATGCATTTCATTACCCTTCCCTGTTCCTATTGTGATTCATACCGCAGTCAATAATCTGCATACCGTAGTCAATTCCTCACCATTCAGATCCATTCGGTGGATCTTCGTTAGCTTCAGAGCGTCAGCCACACCCTGCTAGTAATCAGTAATTCCGCTTCCTCGACGCATGCGCCTGCGTGCGCACGCTTTCTGCGGCGAGCGGATTATATTGACTGAAGCATGCGGCAACCTTCAAGCGGATGCTGAACGGAATACGGTTGCATTTTGATCAGCTTTGCAATTTTTGAGACGGTTTGCAATTTTAATGTTGCTTTGCGCCTTTCACCAAGATTTAATAGATTAATGCAAAGATGATAACAAGGAACAGAGAATGGGACTGATGGAAACGCTTGACCAGTGCATTACGGCCGGTCATGAAATGACGAAAGCAATCGCGATTGCACAGTTTAACGATGATAGCCCGGAAGCCAGGAAAATTACCCGTCGCTGGCGTGTGGGTGAGGCCGCCGATCTGATTGGCGTTTCTTCTCAGGCAATCCGTGATGCAGAAAAAGCAGGACGCCTTCCCCATCCTGATATGGAAATGCGTGGACGTGTGGAGCAGCGGGTGGGCTACACCATTGAACAAATCAACCATATGCGGGATGTATTTGGCACCCGTCTGCGCCGTCCTGATGACAGCGTTCCGCCCGTCATCGCGGTGGCAGCACATAAAGGGGGTGTCTATAAGACATCGGTATCTGTCCACCTGGCACAGGATCTAGCGCTGAAAGGGTTGCGGGTACTGCTTGTCGAAGGGAATGATCCACAGGGCACAGCCTCCATGTACCACGGCTGGGTCCCTGATTTGCATATCCATGCCGAAGATACACTGCTGCCTTTTTATCTCGGTGAGCGCGATGATGCAGCCTATGCCGTCAAAACCACCTGCTGGCCGGGTCTCGACATCATTCCGTCATGCCTTGCCCTGCACCGCATTGAGACAGAGCTCATGGGAAGGTTTGACAACGGAAAACTGCCGACAGAACCTCATATGATGCTTCGCTTGGCCATCGAAACGGTGGCTCATGATTATGATGTCATTGTTATCGACAGTGCACCGAACCTCGGTATTGGTACCATCAATGTCGTCTGTGCTGCTGATGTACTCATCGTGCCAACGCCAGCAGAGTTATTTGATTACACCTCTGCCCTTCAGTTTTTTGACATGCTGCGCGATCTGTTAAAAAACGTGGACCTGCAGGGTTTTGAACCTGACGTCAGAATTCTTCTGACCAAATACAGCAATAACAATGGCTCACAGTCACCCTGGATGGAAGAACAGATCCGCGATGCCTGGGGAAGCATGGTACTGAAAAATGTTGTACGCGAGACCGACGAAGTCGGTAAAGGTCAGATCCGTATGAGAACGGTATTTGAGCAGGCTATCGATCAGCGCTCATCTACAGGAGCCTGGCGAAATGCGCTGGCTATCTGGGAGCCTGTTTGTAATGAAATTTTTGATCGCCTGATTAAACCTCGCTGGGAGATCAGATAATGAAACGTGCACCAGTCATTCCAAAACATACCGTAAAAGATATCCGCCCCGAAACTGAACAGTCGGCACCCGCTGCACCGATGGTTGATTCATTAATTGCACGGGTGGGAGCCATGGCCCGCGGGAATACCATTCTGCTTCCGGTTTGTGGTCGGGAAGTGAAATTTGTTCTTGAAGCCATCCCGGGCGAGAGTGTTGAAACGGTATCAAGAGTCTGGTCAGGTAATGAACGTGACCAGGAACTACTGACCGAAGACGCGCTTGATGATCTGATCCCCTCTTTTCTCCTGAGTGGTCAGCAGACGCCTGCGTTCGGACGACGGGTAGAAGGTGTAATTGAGATTGCAGATGGCAGTCGTCGCCGTAAAGCCGCCATAATGACATCATCGGATTATCGCGTTCTCGTGGGCGATCTCGATGACGAACAGATGATGTCGTTATCTAGGTTGGGTAATGATTACCGCCCAGTCAGTGCTTATGAACGGGGTAAGCGCTATGCACAGCGGTTGGAAAATGATTTTAACGGCAATATCTCTGCTTTGGCTGAAGCTGAGAATATTTCCCGTAAAATCATCACGCGTTGCATCAACACAGCCCATTTGCCAAAATCAGTGGTTGCCCTGTTTACTCATCCTGGTGAACTTTCCGCCCGCTCAGGGGAGGCGCTGTACAAAGCATTTTCGGGAAAAGAAGCTTTATTGTTGCAACGGACACAACAGCTTCATGAGCAAAAGAAAGCGGGAGTTATCTTTGAATCCGAGGAAGTTATTGGTTTACTGACGGATGTTCTGAAAGAGCCATCAGGTAAAAAAGTTAATCTTAATACCCGTCATCAATTTGTACCTGGTGCGACAGCCCTATACAAAGGCGATAAGGTGATTTTTAATCTCGATAAATCTCGTTTGCCTGCCGAGTGTATCGAGAAGATAGAAAACATACTGCGCGACCTACAAAAAGTTTAGCTTGTTTAATGATACAAGCGAGCGTTATCGTTAATTTCCAATATCCTTAATGCGTTACATGCTGCTTCGAAATATATACATCCGGAGCAGCTATTATCTGCACTATAGCCCTGAGCTGTTAAAAAGGTCTGTTTTCTTCTCTCAACCTGATTGTTACCATAATTTAAAATCTAGTTCCTGCTACTTTTTCTTAACTAGTTCCACGGTTCACCCCTCAACCTGCATATTAGAACTCAGACGCTAACCCATCCCGGAATACTGATTCTACACACCAGATTAACTGGGACCATGGTCCCACCTCCTACTTACGTGTCAGAACTCACCCGTCAACCCCGCCCGGAATATCGATTCCACACACCGGATTTAACTGGGACCACGGTCCCACCTCATACTTGCGTGGCAGAACTCACCCGTCAAACCCCACCGGGAATATCGATTCCACACGCCGGATTTAACTGGGACCATGGTCCCACTCTGTTCAGTTGTTTCTATCACAATACCGATTTTGAGATTGTTACAGTGATTCCTGTATTCGGCGCGTAAGAAGATTATGTTCGTTTTGTTCCCTGGTGCTTCCTCGCTCACTCGCGGGCTTCGCCATGTCGTTCGGCTGCGGCGAGCACTACTGGCTCTCTCTGAAAGCAGAATTTATCTGATCCTCGCAACGGGAATATCTTTCCAGCGGGTGGTGTACGCAGGGGAGAGCATATTGCGTTTCATTTGCCATGCAGGCGCAATCCCTCGTCCGGCAAACCAGACCTGTCCCAGACCGGAATGATTAATGCCATCGAGAACCTTCATCAGCTCGGCGCTGTGAGGACGTGGCGGACGTTCGTCGAACAGCTGCAGCTGCGAAACGCCGGAGCCGGTGAAGTCATTCAGCATCACACCGGCTTTGGCATACCGGTGCCCGTCCTTCCAGATACGCTCCAGAGCCGTTGTGGCGGCCGCAATAATGTCCCGGGTGTCCTGAGTGGGTGTAAGCAGTTTCTCCGTGGCCACGTTGCCGTAGTAAGGCTCTTTAACGGCGAACGGAGACGTTTTGATGAAAACGGAAATATGCCGGCAGTACTGGCGCTCTTTACGCAGCTTTTCTGAGGCCCGCTCTGCGTACTGACAGACAGCCTGCCGCAGCGAATCGTATTCAGTGACCTTCTCACCAAAGCTGCGGCTGCAGACTATCTGCTGCTTTGTCGGCGGGGCTTCCTCAAGCGACATGCAACTTTCCCCGTTCAGTTCCCGCACCGTTCGCTCGAGGACCACGGAGAAATTTTTGCGGATGAAGGCCGGGTTCGTCAGGGCCAGATCGAGCGCGGTCTTAATGCCCAGTACATTGAGTTTGCGTGCAATACGGTTTCCCACGCCCCAAATCTCTTCGACCGGCTGCAGTGAAAGCAGTTTCCGCGTTCGCTGAGGATTCCCCCGGGTCAGGGCGAGCACGCCACGAAACTGTTTCCACTCCTTTGAGGCCCACTGGGCTGATTTTGCCAGCGTTTTCGTTGGTCCGGCGCCCACGCCGATGGTCAGACGGGTACAGTCATACACGTGCTGGCGCAGCTGCCGGCCGAAGTCCTCCAGGTCCATACAATGCTCAACGCCGGTCAGGTCGAGGAACATCTCGTCAATCGAATACTGTTCCACCCTGGGGGCCAGCTCCTCCAGGCAGCTCATCACGCGCGCCGACATCGAGGCATAAAGTTCATAGTTGCTTGAGAACGCGTATATTTTTTCCGGGTACCTTTCGTTTTTCATCTGAAACCACGGTGTGCCCATTTTGATCCAGGGCTTTGCCTCGGCACTTCTTGCGATTACGCAGCCATCGTTATTACTGAGCACCACAACCGGCTTTCCTTTCAAATCCGGGCGGAAAACACGTTCGCAGCTGGCATAAAAACTGTTCACATCGGCCAGGGCAAACATCAGTACATCTCCCGGGGACGGTGAATGATGTGCGTGACGACGCCAAAGATATCCAGATCGTCCGGATCGGGATAAATCGGTGACCAGGCCGCGTTCATGGGCTGCAGCGTCAGTCGTGGCGTCAGCAGCAGCCGTTTAACCGTAAATTCCCCCTGCACGCTGGCCACAACAATATCGCCATGCCGGGGCTTCTCGGCACTGTCCACAACCAGCAGATCGCCATTGTACAGGCTGCCGTCAGCCATGCTGTCTCCGCTTGCACGAAGGTAGTAAGTCGCGCTCGGATGCCGTATGCAGTAATCATGGAGATCCAGGTCGGACTCGACATAGTCAGCTGCAGGGCTGGGAAAACCGCAGCAGGCGAGGTCTGCAAACAACGGATGGGCCTGTGGCGGGAGTTCTTTCCCGGTGCTGAACAGCTGCAGTTTCATCTTTCCTCCTGATGTCTAAATATACTGGTTATTTATACAGTATATTTAACAGCGTGAGGATAATCCAGATCGCCTGCGCCATGAACAGAATGAGTAACCTAAGCTACTCAAAATGTTCGTAAATATCATTTTGATTCTTTATTGTTGCTCATAATGAGAAATAAGGCTTTTGTTTTTCCATTTTGCTCTTATAATATGTATCAAATTGAGTTTAATTGACGGAGCATAATGATGAATATTTACTGCGATGATGGTTCAACTAATGTTAAGCTGGCATGGTTTGATGGAAACGAGCTGCAGACCCGGGTTTCTGCTAACTCCTTCCGGCATGGCTGGAAAGTGGCGGAGTTCAGTGCTGCAACGTTCAACTATCAGGTGGGCACGCTGAAATACACCTGGGACAGCGTCAGCCGGGATGCCATCCCGACAACAAACGTGGAGTATCAGTACGGTGATCTCAACCTGCTGGCCGTGCATCATGCGCTGCTGAACAGCGGGCTTGAGCCGCAGCCGGTGAGCCTGACCGTGACGCTGCCCCTGAGCGAGTATTATGACGGGGACTGCCAGCGGAACGAGGAGAACATCCGACGCAAACGGGAAAACCTGATGCGTGAGCTGGTTCTGAATAAGGGCAGGGCATTTACCGTAACGGACGTGAAGGTGATGCCGGAATCACTGCCGGCGGCGTTCTCCCGTCTCGCGGAGCTGAAACCCGGACCCGCTGAGACCACCCTGATTATCGATCTCGGCGGAACCACGCTCGATGCCGGTGTTATTGTCGGACAGTTTGATGATATCAGTGCAGTACACGGCAATCCATCTGTCGGCGTGTCACAGGTCACCCGCGCAGCTGCAGGCGCGCTGCGGGCTGCAGACAGCGAAACCAGCGCGCTTATTGCTGACACGGTCATCCGCAACCGCAATGATCGTCAGTATCTGCAGCGTGTGATCAACGATGCCGGAAAAATTGACGATGTGCTGAACAAAATTACAGAGGCAATCACTTCCCTGGGCGCACGTGTCACCAGTGAGCTGACGGCCTTCAGGAACGTTAACCGGGTATTCCTGGTCGGGGGAGGGGCATCCCTCATTGAAGAGGCTATCCGTCAGGCCTGGCCTCTGGCTCCTGACCGTATTGAGGTTATAGGCGATCCGCAACTGGCGCTGGCCAGAGAGATTGCCCTTTACAATAAAGAGGACTAAACGTGCCGGACGGCCAGTATTCTTTCTATCTGCACAGCGACGATCGCACCGACATCGCGGCGATGGCGACCATCAGCACCATCTCACAGCCCCTGCGCGGTGACTTCATCCGGACCGCCGCCACCGCCGGGGCGGTGATGTACCAGACGGATGCCCGTTTACCGGCGCTGATCCCGGTATTCTTTGACGGGCATCTGAGCGCCATCCGGCTTTGTGCCGTGATGGCGCTGGTATCCGGCTCCTGGTCTTCACTCTCAGGACTTCCTGATGAGCCTGATGGTGGCGTGGCGGCTCTGGCCATGTCACCGGAGACGGAATACCAGCGCCGGCGTTACACCCTGACGCTTCAGGATGACCGGAGCAGTGAACGGGTTGAGCGTGTGCTGACGGGCGTGTCATCCCGCCTGCGTGGCGAGCTGCTGAGAAACCTGATTATCACCGGTCTGGCCCTGCATACGACCGCACCGGAGCTGCCGCGTCTGCTGGCCAGTATGCCGGTACCGCCCGGCACGGTCAGCGAGCTGCAGGTTCTGGTTCAGCAGATGGCCGGTACAGCTGGCGCGTGTAAGGCTGCAGTACCGGAGAAACCAGCAGAGCCTGCCGCACCGTTAACCGGTGACGCGACCAGGATAAAGAAAAATATGCGACGGGCATTCGGAGACTAAAACATGTCAGTGATTAAACAAAAGGCAGAACAGTGCATTCATACCTTTCTGCGCGCCCGGAACGTGCCCGAATCCCAGTGGCCGGAACGTGTCAAAAAGACCGGCAGGGGAATGATACTGGCAGGCGTGGCCGTCGTCGTTCCCGGCGTACTGGCTGATAACATATCCCTGCCGGTGACAATCGCGATGCAGGTCTGCTACGCCTCGCTGATCGGCCTCGGGGTTCTCCTGGCGTTTGACGAGAAAAAACCAGAGGGGCGGGGATGAGTATGAACATTAACCTGAAGGAAACTGTATGCAGCTTGAAGAACTGACAGGAGAAGAACGCACGCTGGTAGTTGTGGCATTGCAGGCGCTGCACCGTGAGAGATTAACCGCATCAAATGCAGTCTTTACGGCCTGTAGTCTGGCCGGAAAGGAGCAGCCGCCGGAAGAGATTTTTGGGCTGCGTGAAGTTCAGGATGCGCTGAGACGTATGGGTGCTGCACCTGCGCGTTAAATCCGGCCCCGTACATTTCATGGCAAAAAAACGGCAGGGTGACATCTCTCCCTGCCGGTGACAATCGCGATGCAGGTCTGCTATGCCTCGCTGATCGGCATCGGGGATCTCCTGGCTTTTGACGATAAAAAGGCGAAGAGCCGATCCTGAGCAAGAACATCGTTCAGAGTGGTAACCAGACAGCCAGGGAGAGACTGATGCAAAAGGTTAAGAGAGCGGGGCTGACGCTGGCGGCGGCCAGCGAGCTGTTGAACTGTCAGGAAATAAAGGAAATGAACACAATGAGGAGGACAAATGAAGTGTAATACTGCAATTTTGTTTGTGGCGCTCACACTGGCAATACCTGGTGCGGTGAATGCCGCAGCCACAGTGGCGGTTCTTGACCAGATGGCCACGAAAAAGCAAAAGGAACGTGAAGACCAGCTCGAAGCCGTGGAACGTGATGCTTTGGCACAGCCAGATGCATGGAAAGCGTATCTACAGGTGTCTGACGCAGTGCCTGCTGATGCTCCCATCATGCTGCAAAACCGCTACCGCAGCCTCGCCATTTCACTGGCACTGAAGGCTGCAATGGCCTGTTCCCCAGACGCTCTCAAGCTCCTCGGGCGTAACGACGTGATAGAGTTTCGCGTACTCCGATCATCGTTAGTCTCAGCCTGCAGTACAGCTAAATAAGTTTCGTGCCAGCTGTCCACTTCCAGATTCCAGTCTTCAGCTGGCATTGTCTCATTTTCTCAATCCTGTAACCCTCTGTCCTGCATTGTTCTCTTCAGGACTAAAAAAAACGGCAGGGTGACATTTCATCCCTGCCGTCAAATAAAAGGATGTCGGTTCCCTCCTCTTTAATGGCCGCCAGTCGGCGGCGTGTTCAACGCCGTGCCTTCACGCTAACCCGGCCGCTGCGGTCGCAAGGGTTCACGTTGTCTCCGTCCTCACCCGTTCGCACCTTTCACGGTGCATTCAGCCCGTGAAAGGCTTGCGCTGCGGCTTGCGGCGTCGCCCCTGCGCCCTCCGCTTTCCGCCGGGTTTTTGTGGCGGCACGGCGCAACAGGGTGCCGCATATCAGAGAGGAGTATGTCTATGTCCCGTTTTATTCTGGGTGACTGCGTGCAGGTGATGTCCCGTTTTCCGGCGCGTGCCGTTGATTTTATTCTTACCGATCCGCCGTATCTGGTTGGCTATAAAGACCGTACCGGCCGCACCCTGGCCGGGGACAACTCTGCCGAATGGCTCCAGCCCGCATGTCATGAAATGTACCGCGTGCTGAAAAACGACAGCCTTATGGTGAGCTTCTATGCCTGGAACCGCGCGGATCTGTTTCTGAATGCGTGGAAAGCGGCTGGCTTCCGGGTGGTTGGCCATATCGTCTTTGCCAAGAGCTACGCCTCAAAGTCGACATTCGTGGGTTACACACATGAAAGCGCCTACCTGCTGGCGAAGGGGAGGCCGCAAACCCCGGACCGTCCCATCCCGGACGTGATCCCCTGGAAATACACGGGCAACCGACACCATCCGACGGAGAAGCCGGTGCAGAGCCTGCGGCCACTGATTGAATCGTTCACGCGTCCGGGGGCCATTGTCCTTGACCCGTTCGCCGGCAGCGGCTCCACCTGCGTGGCCGCCGCCGAAGCCAGCCGCCGCTATATCGGGATCGAGATGCTTGAGCAGTACCACGCCGCCGGCGTCCGCCGTCTGGCACAGGTTGAACGGGCGAGAAGGATGCCGGCGGCCAATGACGGCGCGTTTTACCCTGACTATCCGGAGGCCGCATGAATTACCCGGGCCTTGAACACCTGCGCGCGGACGTGGCTGCGCTCAGCAATGCCATGTGTGATGTGCGGATGCTGCTGAACCGCCTCGAATCGCAGCACCGACACGACGCGGCAACGCTTACTGAACGTATGGCAGCGCAGACCCTGCGCCGGATCAACACCCTGCTTCTGGAAGCCTACCGCGAAGCCCTGGTGCTGGACGAGACCTTTCAGGACTGACTGACCCTGCCGGGCTGAGGCCCGGCCTGTAACCCCTTACAAGAGAGAAAAAACAATGTACGGAACCCGCGAAGAACTTTGTGAAGATCTTGAAAACATGTTCACGCCTGACAAACTCCTGGTCCTGCTGGTCTGGACGGAAGAGGGGATTAGCGTGGCCTGCCGTGAAGCCCAGCCAGAACCGGACGGGGCTGAAATCCGGAATGTGATGAAGGCGCTCGGCGAAATGAAAATGACGCAATACCGTCAGCAGGGGGTAAATAATCTGACCATTAGCGACCTTCTGACCCGTCAGCGCGAAGCGGCAAACCGTCAGGTGAGCGTTCCGGCGGTACTCCTCTCCCGCGTCCTGCGTAACTATGAATGCGAGCTGGAAAACCGGATCGGTATGGCCTGGGAAGCCGGGCGGCAGGAGCCTGAATCTGTCAGGGATGAGCTGAATAACGTTCGCGCCCTACAGGAGACGCTGGCCGCCTGAGAGAACGCCGGGGTAACGCCCCGGCAACCGGTGGCCATCCACTGCGAATAAGGATGTCAGTGCCTTCCGCTTTTATCCGCCGCCCTCCGGGCCACGTCGGGACAATGAAACTCCCCTGAAGCTCCGTGCGGTGACGGCATGCGCCGTGACTTCACTGTAGCCCGGCCGCATCGGCCACAAGGGTTCGCTGACGCCTCCGTCCTCACCCGTTCGCACCCTTCACGGTGCATTCAGCCCGTGAAGGCTTTGCGCTGCGGCTTGCGGCGTCGCCCCTGTGTCCTCCGCTTTTCGCCGGTCTGTCGTGTCGTCACGGCGATGCCGGAACCGAGAATATGTTAACCGTGGAGGACCTATGAACCAGACCGTGACCTGTGATGCTGTTCGTCTTGAGGGTGCGCAGCGCCTGACTTTCCTGCCTGATTTGTTTGGCGGCGATTTTATGACGTCCGAGGCATCCGTGTACGCCTATGCCCAGCGTTACTGCCCTGAGTATCAGGGGGGATTCTGGCAGTTTTACCGGCTGCCGGAAGGCGGCGGATATATGGCGCCTGACGTGGAGAGCCTGACCCTGTGCAATCCGGACAACTGGTTTGAGCAGACTGTCAGCGGAGAAGTGGCGGGGATCGTCCTCACGGCGCTGGTACTGAATCACCGGAGCTGGCACCACAGCAACCATGACCATGAGGAGCTGTGCCGCCACTTCTGTCGCCGTTATGAGCAGCTTATGGCATTTGCTGATACCCATCCGGAAAGCGCCACGATCTGGCGTGCTCTTGACTGACTGACCACGGACGGCGATGCCGCCCGACTAAAGGAGAAAAACATGATTGGTACAGCAAGAGAAATTGCCCTTGAAATGTTCAGACATTCCGACCTCGATGGCGAGAAATATGTTTTCGCCAGCTGGAGCCGGAACGATATTCGCGGTCTTTGCATTGACTGGGATCTCAGTGATGAAGAGATAGACGTGGTGATGGAAAGACTGGAGGCAGAGCTGTATCCCTCCGGGTGTGTCCCTCTCATCTACAACATTATTGAGGTGATGGTGGAAGAAAAACGGAAACACCGTAATGTCACCATTCCGGCTGCGGCGCTTGCGGTGGTGATGCAGCTTGCAGGGAAGGAAATGGAGCGTATCGCCGTATGCGCCGAGGATGGCGGCGGATCGGCAGAAGAAACCCTGAAAGAAGAAAATAAGGTCATGTTGAGCCTGCGCGCGGCGCTCGATGCCTGACAGAGAAACCGGAGGCGTTGCCTCCGGAAACTGAAAAAAGGAGAACACTATGCAACTGTCACCGGAAACCCGCAGCATCCTGCGCCAGTATAAAACACTTATCAACGAGCGACGTCGCGAATCCGGACTCAGCCCCGTTACTACAGCTAAAGTGCTGGAAGAGATCTGCGAATCTGCTACCCGCCAGTGCGCCGTCTATCTTTGCGGCCACTTCATTCTCCAGGGCGGTCAGGGCGACGGACAATAAATAATCCGGGCGGGGCATAGGCGCCGCCTGTTCGCGCGCGAAAACCCTGTCATCCCTTCGGGCTGACGGACGGCAAGGCCAGCGCCTGCGGCGCTGCCCCCTCCCGCCCTGGTGTAAGCCCGGGGAGATGCAGATGAAAGGCATTGTGAGGGCAAATTGTCACGGATACGGTCCTGCGTGGCGTGGCGTGGTTGTCGGCTCTGAAACCCGATCAGCAAATCCTTTGAAAACACCTGAATCCTACTTCTGGCCCCCTTCGGCTCCCGGCCAGCGCTGCTGTCCGGTCGTCGAGCCCCACTCCGCCAGGGCTTCCGCTGCGCACCCGCCGGGCTCCGCCGAACCCCTCCGGGTTTCGGGCTGACGCTAGGGGCTGATGGCTAAGGTCAAAGGCTGCGGCTTCTCCGGCCGTGCCGTCCGGAACGCCTTCACCGCGCCGGCTGATGCCGTCGCTTTAATGGCGCCACGCCGTTCCGA